>DPLR01000557.1 GCA_003541895.1 Cytophagales bacterium
TGACAAACGGCATCTGCGATAACTCCCTGCGCGCTACGTATCTCAGCGCACGAAAAAAAGTCTTTTTTGCACCTGCCATGGATCTTGATATGCTTCAACATCCGGCAACCCTTTCTAACATTGACCGATTACAGCGCTTTGGAAATGAATTGATTCAACCAAGCTATGGGGAACTTGCTAGTGGATTAGTAGGCAATGGCCGCATGGCAGAACCTGAAGAAATTTTTTCTCACCTCGAAAAGTATTTTTTAACGGCCAATAAATTGAAGGGCAAGAAAGCATTGGTTACCGCTGGCCCCACGCACGAAGCAATTGATCCCGTTCGTTTTATAGGAAATAATTCATCGGGTAAAATGGGCTTTGCTATTGCAGAGGAGTTGGCAGGTCATGGAGTTGAAGTTAACTTGGTCTCCGGCCCCACTTCCTTAACAACCAACCATCCGAATATAAAAATTCAGCATGTTGTTTCTGCCGAGCAAATGTATAAAGCATGCATCGATATTTTTCCAACGGTTGATATCACCGTTTTGTCTGCTGCGGTTGCCGATTTTAAGCCGGTGAATGCGGCAGATCAAAAGATAAAGAAAACGGAATCGGGTCTGACGATTGAATTAGTGAAGACCCCTGATATTGCTGCTGAGCTGGGAAAGATTAAAAGAGAACATCAGTTTACAGTAGGTTTCGCCTTAGAAACTGAAAATGAAACAGCTAATGCAGAAAAGAAAATCCTTTCAAAGAACTTCGATTTAATTGTTCTCAATTCACTAAACGATCAAGGTGCGGGTTTTGGGTACGATACCAATCAGGTTACGTTTATCAACAAGAACCGCGATAAGACAAAATTTTCATTGCGATCTAAAAAAGAAGTTGCCCGCGACATCGTTAATGCTATTATTGAGAATAGCCATGCGTAATTTCTTCTTTTTTCTCGGGTTGGCCTTTTTTTGTTTTCCGACTACGGCACAAGAACTCAACTGTAAGGTAACGGTCAATGCAGATCAGATTCAAACTTCAGATCGATCCGTTTTTAAAGACATGGAAAGAGCGTTTGCTTCCTTCCTTAATTCGCGCAAATGGACCAACGACACTTACAAGAGCTACGAAAAGATCAATTGCGGAATTTTCTTAAACATAAGAACCATGCCTTCCATAGGCAGTTGGGTAGCTAGCGCTCAGATTACCGCAGCACGACCAATATTTAATACCAATTACGAAACCGTTATTTTGAACTTTGCTGATAGGGATTTTGAATTTGATTACATTGAGTCTCAGCCAATGGAATACAACGACAATGCCTACATCAGCAACCTCACGTCCATGCTGGCCTTTTATGCTTATACTATTCTAGCGGTTGACTATGATTCGTTTAGCGAATTAGGTGGTACACCTTACGTGCAGAAGATGTTGCAAGTCGTAAACAACGCTCAGGGAAGTAGTAAGCCCGGCTGGGTTGCCTTAGGCACAAACTTGAGTCGCTATGCGTTGATGGAAAGCATGAACAACCAACAGCAATTTGATATCAGGAAAGGAATGTATAAATACCATCGGTTGGCGCTCGACAACTATCAAAAAGACCCGAGTCAAAGTCAAGATCAAATTCTAGAGGTATTGAAATCGGTCAAGAAAGTTTGGGGCGTGTTTCCGGGATCAGTTTTGATTACCGCGTTTTTTGATACCAAGTATAATGAGCTCGCCAATATTTTTAGTGATGCTACTTTAAACACGAAGCGTGAAGCGTACGATATACTCACGCAGATGGATCCCAAGAGAACGGTCTATCAAAAAATCATTGCTGATTAGGCGTTCAATTTTATTTTATCGATTCAGTTGAAACTGAATTTGTTGTCAGTTAATTTGCCCTACACTTTTTCATGTTAGTAAATCTATCCATAAAGAATTATGCTCTGATCAGACATCTGGAGTTACAACCGAGTGCCGGACTCAATGTTGTGACTGGAGAGACAGGTGCGGGTAAATCCATCATCTTGGGTGCTTTGGGCTTGCTATTGGGAAACCGCGCAGATGTGAAAAGTCTGTGGAACGAAAACGAAAAATGTATAACGGAAGGAACATTCGATCTTTCAGCGTATGCCTTGCGCGATCTCTTTGAAGAAGAAAATCTTGATTACGAAAACCGTACTTTAATCAGAAGAGAAATAAACCCAGCCGGCAAAAGTCGCGCTTTCATAAATGATACTCCCGTGAATTTGGATGTGTTGCGCAAGATTGGCACTCGGTTAATGGATATTCATTCGCAACATGAAACGTTGGAATTAGGTAAGCAACAATTTCAGTTGGAGCTCATTGATGCATATGCTGACAACGAAAAAATTAGAAGCGCCTATGAACTCACTTGGAAAAAATTCAATGTCGCTAAAAAGGAATATGAAAATTTATTGAGCGAATCGAAGGCTCTTCAGCAAGAGCACGATTTTGTGAAATTTCAATTGGATGAGTTAGCCAAAGCTGATTTGAAGGAAGGTGAACAAGAAAAGTTGGAGTCAGAACTTTCTCTGTTGGAACATGCAGAAGAAATCAAATCGCGATTAACAAATGTCATTCAGCAATTAAGCCATTCTGAATTCAGCGTAACGCAATCTTTGAGTAATATCAAATCAGAGTTTTTTTCTCTGGCTGCGATCTCAAAAGAGTTTGAACAGCTTCTGCACCGCATAGAAAGTGTGCGCATTGAGTTGAATGATATTTTGCAGGAAACCGAGAATGTAAACGAAAAATCAGATTATGAGCCTGAGCGCGCGGAGAAAGTCAACGAAAGGTTGAGCATTATCTATCATTTACAACAGAAGCACCGAGTTTCATCGATTGCAGAACTGCTAAGTTTACAAAACACCCTTCAAGAGAAAGCAAATAAATTCAACAACATGGATGAATTGCTTTCTGGTGCGAGTAAAAATCTCAATGCGATCCAAACACAATTGCTTCAGCAGTCAAAAGAAGTAAGCAATTCCAGAATCAAAATTTTTAAGCCCTTAAGCCAACAGTTGATTAGCTTGTTGAAAGAATTGGGGATCCCTGACGCACAATTGATGATTGATCGCTTGGAGATTGTGCCTTCATTCACGGGCATAGATAAGATTGAAATTCTATTCAGTGCAAACAAAGGCATTGATCCACGCCCGCTTGCACAGGTAGCATCAGGAGGGGAATTCTCACGGGTGATGTTTGCAATTAAATATGTAATGGCCGAAAGAAAATCATTGCCAACACTCATCCTTGACGAGATTGATAGTGGTGTTTCAGGTGAAGTTGCCATCCGACTAGGTAAACGGATGAAGGAAATTTCAAGCCGACACCAAATTATTGCAATCAGTCATCTGCCACAGATAGCGGCTAAAGCCGATTCACATTATTTTGTTTTCAAAGATAATTCAGCCGCCAAGACAGAAAGCCAAATAAAATTGCTTAGCAAAGAAGAACGCGTAATGGAATTGGCAAAAATGATTGGCGGGGCTAACCCTTCAACGGTTAACATCGAAAATGCGCGCGAGTTGATGGCGCATTGAAAATTATTTTAACGCTACTTCTAAATTCAAAAATTTACCGTAAGGCTCAAGTAGTGATTTCATCTCTTTCTTTTTTAATCTTTGATTTGCTTTAAAGAAATGAGGGGCAATCATTACTTTATTTTTCTTGATGGTTCGTGGCCAAATGCCAATTATTTTTCCATCGACAACAATGACTGGCCTAAAAATTCCATTTCCAACTAAAGTCAATTTAGAAAACTTTGGGTCTAGTGATGCACCTCTGTC
>DPLR01000574.1 GCA_003541895.1 Cytophagales bacterium
AATCCGGTGAACGAAAATTCCGGGTGTGTGAATTTCGTTTGGATCTAGTTGGCCAATAGGAACTAGTTCTTCCACTTCGGCAATGGTAATTTTTCCGGCCGTTGCCATCATCGGATTAAAATTCCTCGCAGTGCCTCTGTAAATTAAATTTCCGGACGTGTCGCCTTTCCAGGCTTTTACTAACGAAAAATCAGCGCGCAGCCATGACTCCATCAAATACACTTTCCCGTCAAACTCTCGGGTTTCTTTTCCTTGAGCTACCTCTGTACCTACTCCGGCAGGAGTGAAGAAGGCCGGAATGCCCGCACCGCCTGCACGACAACGTTCGGCCAATGTGCCTTGAGGTATCAATTCAACTTCCAATTCTCCACTGAGAAGTTGGCGCTCGAACTCAGCATTCTCGCCAACATAAGATGAAATCATTTTCTTTACTTGTCGTGTCTTCAATAACAAGCCAATTCCAAAATCGTCAACACCTGCATTGTTTGAAATGCAGGTCAATCCTTTCACGCCCTTTTTCAAAAGGGCAGCTATTAAATTTTCAGGGATGCCGCACAAGCCAAACCCACCAAGCATGAGCGTGGCATTATCTTGAATGTCGTGCACGGCATCATCAGCATCTTTTACTCGCTTATCAATCATTTCGTAAAAGTAATGGTTTGCAAAATCTTCTCTGATTCAATTTTGTCGAGTGCAAGTTGTTGTTTTAGTTCATCAAGCCCATCAAATTTTTTATCTCCACGTAGTACTTGATGAAAATAAACAGTTAAGTTTTCTCCGTAAATGTCAGCGCTGAAATTAAAAATATTGACTTCAATAACTCGCTTGTTTCCGTTCAATGTAGGTCTTGGGCCAATGTAGAGCATCCCTTTATAAAACTGATTTTCATGCTTGATAGTAACTGCATAAATCGCATCAGAGGGAATTAATTTGTAATGCGAATCGATATCGATATTAGCCGTTGGATAACCGAGCACTCTTCCCAGTTGATCACCTTTCACAACTCTTCCTGTTAGCGAGTATGGCCGTCCGAGGAAGTGTGTTGCCGTTATTATATCGGAAGTTTCAAGAGCTTTTCGAATTTTAGACGAGCTTACACCAATATTATCTATGTCTTGGCGCGGAATTTCTTCCACATCAAAGCCATAGGTTGGCGCATTTATTTTCAGTTGTTCAAAACTTCCTTCACGGTTGTGGCCAAACCGATGATCATACCCAATCACCAGCTTCTTTGTTCCAATACAATTGACCAGAATATTCTGAATGAAATCAATCGAGGTGCGTTGAGAGAATTCTTTAGTGAAAGGAATCCGTATCAAGTGTTGAATTCCTTCTGCTTTGATTAGCTCTGCTTTTTCTTCGAATGTATTTAAAAGTTTTAATGATGTGCTGTCTGGGCGCAAAACCATTTGCGGGTGTGGCCAGAAGGTAATGACTACCGTTTCTCCATTATTTTTCGCTGCGATTTCTTTTAAACGATGCAATATTTTTTGATGACCGAGGTGCACGCCATCAAACGTGCCGCTGGTAACTACCGCATTTGGCAGCCGGGAAAAGTCATCGGTGCTATGATAAATTTTCATGAATCGTAAAGATAGATTTAATCAGCGATCTGATCTATGGTAAGAGCATCTTCCAATTTGTATTCACCAATCCGGGTGCGGCATAATTCTGACAGATAAGCTACTGTTCCCAAAGCCTGACCAAAATCGCGGGCAATGCTGCGGATGTACGTTCCTTTAGAGCAAACAATTTTGAATTCAACAAATGGTTTGGCAATTGATACAATTTCAAATTCTTTGATGAAGATTTCGCGCGGTTTTATTTCCGCCTCTTTTCCTTTTCGAGCTAATTCATAAGCACGCTTGCCATCGATCTTGATGGCCGAATGCATAGGAGGAATTTGCTGAAGAGCTCCAATAAATTTTTTCGAGGCTTCTCTGATCTCCGCTTCGTTCAGATGTTCAATGTCTTGCGGTTCACTTACACTTGTTTCCAAATCGTGCGAGGGTGTTGATTGACCTAAAACAAATTTGCCTGTGTATTCTTTTTCTTGTGCCTGGTACTCGTCAATGCGCTTGGTCATTTTGCCGGTGCAAATAATTAGCAAGCCTGTAGCTAAAGGATCGAGGGTGCCAGCATGGCCAACCTTTTTCGTTTTTAATTTGAACCTGATTTTGTTGACCACATCAAAAGACGTCCACCTGAGTGGTTTGTTGATCAACAAAACCCTTCCGACAGATTCTGCTTCCATTAGAATAAGGCAAGTGATGCTCCTGAGTAATACAGTGCCAGTACAATTATACCAAGAATGATTCGATAATAGCCGAAGAACTTGAATCCATATTTTGAAATAACATGAATCAATGATTTAATGGCGAGCAGTGCCACAACAAATGCAACCACATTGCCAATGGCTAAATGGTAAATTTCGGTAGACGAAAACGAGTTACCGAGTTTGTAATACTTTAAAAGTTTATAACCCGTTGCAGCGCACATCGTAGGCACGGCTAGAAAAAAGGAAAATTCTGCAGCCGACCTTGCAGAAAGTTTTTGCGTAAGTCCACCCACTATTGTGGCAGCAGATCTAGAAACGCCAGGAATCATTGCGATACATTGAAACAATCCGATTTTGAAAGCGGAAAAGTTGGAGGGCTCATTCGAATCCGTTGTGCGCTCTGAGAAAATCTTATCCAAAAAAAGAAAAACAATGCCTCCCAAGATTAATGTTACACCTACTACATCCACTCGTTCAAGAAGCCGATCAATTTGGTCGTTCAATAAAAAGCCAATCACCGCTGCTGGAATAAAAGCAATAAGGAGCTTCACATAAAAATCAAATGATTGCAAAAACCGTTTCCAGTATAAAACAAGAACAGAAACAATGGCGCCTAGTTGAATGGCAACAGTAAATGTTTTTACGAAAGGATCAGCCGCGATCCCAGCAAAGGAGGAAACAATGATCATGTGCCCCGTTGAAGAAATCGGCAAGAATTCAGTGATCCCCTCAACAATGGCAAGTAAAATTACTTCCCAAAGTGTCATTACTTACTTTCTTTTTCGGGAGTGCGTAGAATGGCAAAAATTCCAACGATAAATCCGGCAAGTACAACTATGGGGCCAAGCGTAAGGCCTAAAAATCCAAATCCATGAGGTGTTTTATCAGATGACATAATCGTGAAACCCATCACTAAAATGATTACACCCAATACCATCATCTGATAATTTTTCTTTGCAAAAGGAAGATTGTTCATTGGTTTTAATAAAGTTCGTCCAAAGATAGTTTTAAATATTTATTTACGGCACGGTATGAACTTACCACTGCTACGATTATCCCAAGAATTAAAAGACAGCCAATCAACTTTGCAATCATCTCGTTGTTTTGTATCAGTTTTAGCTCTTCAATTTTTTTCGTGGCAAAATAAATTAAGCCTACCAACATGCCCGAAGCCATTGCGCCTGAAAGCAACCCGTGCATAGAAGCACGAATCAAAAAAGGTCTTTGAATAAACCACTTTGTAGCTCCAACCAACTGCATACTCCTGATAAGAAAGCGCTGCGAAAACAGAGCTAGCCGCAGCGTGTTGTTGATGAGCAGGACCACAATAATTAACAAAATCGTTACCAACCCCATCAGCACAAATCCGATCTGAGTGATGTTTTTGTTGATGGATTCAATTTCACGTTCTTCATAGCTGACTTGGAAAACATTTCGGTCTTGTTCTAATTCTTTTTTTATTTTGGCTAAGCTAACCTTTCCCTGCCAAGACTCTGCAATTCGAATGATCAAGGCATCGTGCAATGGGTTTTCTCCAAGTAATTTTTGAAAATCCTCTCCGGTTTCCTTAATAAATTTTTTTGAGGCGTCTTCTTTAGAAATAAACTGGATTGCATCAGTCGCATTTTTTTGAACGTAGTACTTGCCTGCTAGCTCCTTTCCAAGTTTTGCGATTTCCTCAGCGGTTATCGTTTTCTTCAGGTAAA
>DPLR01000071.1 GCA_003541895.1 Cytophagales bacterium
CAAAATTATTTGCCGACTATAATTCGGTTGTAAAGAAAGGGCAGGTCATTGCCATCCTTGACACCACTTTTTTGGCTGCATCAAAAGATGACGCTTCGGCTAATGTTGCCAAGGCCAGGGCTCAGGCCGAAGAATACCAACGCGAATTCGCACGCGCCAAAAAACTGTACGATGAAAAAGTTGCCACGCAAGCCGACTATGATCTTGCGCTCACAAATCTAGAACTGGGCAAAGCAAACTTACAATCGGCTATGGCACAACTGAACCGTGCCAAAATCAATTTGCAATATGCTACTATTCATACACCGATTACCGGCACGGTGATTTCAAGAAATGTAGATGTGGGCCAAATGGTGATTTCAAGTTTTAACACACCAACCCTCTTCAGCATTGCCAACAACTTGCGCAAAATGGAAGTGCAAGCCAACATTGACGAAGCTGATGTGGGGCAAATTAAAATTGGTCAAAAAGCACTATTCACTGTAGATGCTTATCTCAACAAAACGTTTGAAGGCAAAATTACGGAGGTGCGACTACAACCCGTGATCATTCAGAATGTGGTTAACTACGTTGTCATCATTGAAGCTCCCAATCCGGATTTGAAATTAATGCCGGGCATGACAGCCAACATTACCGTGAAAGTGCAAGAGCGGAAAGACGTTTTAAAAGTACCGATCACAGCGCTACACTTTACTCCTCCACCCGAATATTTATCTACACAAAATAAAACCAGCAAAGACTCGGCCATCGGTCATCCTGAGAAAAAAATTACTGTGTCATTACCAGATTCGCTGGCCGTAGTTTGGACACTCAACAACGAAGTACTCTCCCCAGCCAATGTAGTTACAGGTATTTCAGATGGAACTTACATGGAGGTGTATGGAGATTTGAAAAAAGATGAGGTGGTAGTATTAGGGTTAAATCAAAGTTCAACTGTATCAACAACAACAAACCCATTCATGCCTAAAATGCCAACCAGGAGAGGCCGATAAAATTTTATGTCAAACAACAACCTGATCGTTGTGACTAATCTGGTAAAAACATACCAGACGGGAGATGTTGAAGTAAAAGCCCTGCGAAACGTATCATTAACTATTGACCGTGGAGATTTTGTGGCAATCATGGGTGCCAGCGGATCGGGAAAATCTACCTTCATGAATATCTTAGGGTGTCTTGATATACCCACCAGTGGTGAATATTTTTTAGATGGAGTTAACATTCTTCAATTAAACAAAAATCAACTTGCTGAATTACGGAATAAAAAAATAGGATTCATATTTCAATCGTTTAATATTTTATCGCGCACTAGCGCCATAGAAAATGTTGAGTTGCCATTACTCTACAATGGCAAGGTGACAGCAAAAGAACGAAGAGCTAGAGCTCTGCAGGCATTGAAGTCGGTTGGGCTGGCCGACCGAAGTGGATCAATGCCTAATCAATTATCAGGTGGACAACAACAGCGCGTTGCCATTGCGCGTGCACTAGTCAATGAACCTCTGGTGATTTTAGCCGATGAACCAACGGGCAATCTCGACTCGCGCACGAGTTACGAAATCATGGATATTTTTCAGTCGCTCAATGAAAGGGGAATTACTATCGTGATGGTGACACACGAGCCAGACATCGCTCAGTTTGCGAGACGCGGAATCTCTTTTCGCGATGGAAAAATTATTCAGGAAACCGAAGTTGTCAATAGAAAAATTGCTTCAGAAGAATTAAAGCTGCATCCATTACTTGTAGAAGAAAAAGAACCAGTATGAAAATATTCAACTTATTAAAAATTGCTTACTACTCACTCGCCAAAAATAAGTTGAGAACATTTTTAACCATGCTCGGCATCATCATTGGTGTGGCTTCAGTAATCGCGATGTTGGCTATCGGTGAGGGATCAAAGAAAAATATTCAGGCATCCATTTCAAGTTTAGGAACAAACTCGATCATGATTTTTCCAGGCGCAATCAGTGCCGGTGGCGTACGTATGGAAGCGGGCAGTTCGCAAACGTTGAAACGGGAAGATGCCGATGCCATTGCACAACAGTGCGATTTGGTCAAATATGTGTCACCCGTAGTGCAGAAAGGCTCGCAAATAATTGCAGGTTCTAGGAACTGGAGAACGATTGTAGTGGGTGTGTACGAGGATTATTTCTCAATTCGAAACTTAACTATTCTGAGTGGGCGAAAATTTACGTCAGCAGATCTTCGCACGGCTGCTAAAGTTTGCGTCATTGGTCAGACCGTGGCCACAAATCTTTTTGGTGAAGGGCAAGATCCCGTTGGCAAAGTGATTCGCATCAATCGCATTCCGTTTATGATCATCGGGCTGCTCGACAAAAAAGGGCCGAACACGTTTGGACAAGATCAAGACGATGTTATCATTGCTCCCTTCTTTACCGTACAAAGACGAATGCTTTCAACTACGAACTTAAATCAAATCCTGGCCGCCAGCGAATCTGAAAATTTAATTGACGATGCTAAAGATGAAATTGTGAATTTGATCAGAGCGCGTCATAAACTCAGGCCTACGGATGACGATGATTTTACGGTGCGCACGCAAACCGACATCAGCAACGCGTTTGGTTCAATTTCAAAAATCATGACCATCTTGTTGGCTAGCATTGCAGGCATCTCACTTATTGTAGGCGGCATTGGCATTATGAACATCATGTTGGTTTCAGTAACCGAGCGCACCAGAGAAATTGGTATACGCATG
>DPLR01000442.1:0-769 GCA_003541895.1 Cytophagales bacterium
AACATGAACAAACCTTGGATAAATCAATTCAAGAGTTAGCAACTGTTACCGAACAAAGGGGAAGCTCAAGCGTGCCAGAGGCAAAGATAGAAAAAATAGAGCAAAAACTAGATGGCCTCCAGAAGGAAGTGGCAAAACTGATAGGCTACTTAACAACTCAATCAAAAAACCAGCCAGCCCCTTCAAGTCATCTGGAACCCACAGTAAAAACGACACCTACAGTATCGCCTCCAATACTTCAGGAAATGTCTTCTGTGGTCTTGAATTGCAGACAATGGGAGGATTTTCATCTTCTAGCGTTGCATTCACAAACTCTATCGTTCAGCATTAAAGAAAACGAAAAGATCTTTCAGGTAGAAGCAGTTAAAGGAAACCAAATAATCACTTACGAAGGCACAATACCCAGTTTCTCGTCTCTACTTGGAGTCTGGTTATCTCAACAATTAGGAATAATGCGGCAGAATGTTTTTGAAGGATCGCTTGAAAAAGGAAAATAAACGTTTAGTCTAAAACAGATTTTTGTTTTGCTCATTCGAGAATTATCGAGTTCGATTGCATAGGCATTTTAAGGCTATTAGAATTATTCAGTATGTAGCCAACCACGGCCACTTTTTTTGGGTTGTTTCCGTGCAGTTTTCTCAGTCTCATTATGTGCGGTACGCCGCCGCTTAACTGAGGCATCGCTTGTAATCTTTGTTTTTATGAATTTGTTCCAGCCTCCAACACTGTTGCTTGGTTCAACATAGCGGTCGGGATTCTCGACAAGATG
>DPLR01000442.1:1076-4401 GCA_003541895.1 Cytophagales bacterium
ATAATAGTTCCTCTCTCCACCTGCAAAGAAGAATAGTTTGCTATTGAGACACCCTCAGCTTTGGCTTTATCGTCGAAGCGTTCACTCCACATGAGCTTCCATTCGCCCTTAAGCTCCTCAACTAGTTTCTTTTGGGCTTCACGCTTAGTTTTATCATCTGATGTGTCTCCTGAATTATTAGTTGTCAACTTTTGATCCCCTACTTTTGTAGAGTATGATATGTCTAACCCATAATTCTAGAAACACACATAAGGTTTTTTGTGATATTCTCCCAAAAATATTGATCGCTATGATTGACTGCGATTTTACTATATACGTTGGTAAAAAGGGTCTAACCAAGAACATGACTTTTTCAACTGTTAATGGGTTATGACTTGGTTTTTCTCTTTTTCAGGTACCATCAGTTCCATATCAAAGTTATATGTCTGCTTGCGGGCTTGTTGTTTTATCGGCTGTTTTTTCTTGTTCTTTCTCGAATATTCATATTTTTCACCGGTTATGGCTGCAATGAAACCTACCATGAATGAAACTGCAAGTATGGGTGATAAAAGAAAGATGCTGAAACGTCTTTTTCTTGAGATAGGTTTCATAGATCAATCTTGTTACAGATTGATTATAAATGCCCTATGAATTTAAAATAAGGTTTCAAAATAACATTTTTTCACGGCTGGCTAAGTATTGATCTGGATGAAGCAGGAATAAGCTTCAAAAAGGATAATTTAAGTTGCAACCCATAAGCTGAAACAGAAGGACATGAAGGGTTAGCAAAATATGAACTGGGATTTAGGGTTCACAATTATCTTAGTACATAGCAATTTGTGGCTCAGATCTCTGAAAAAACCCCTTTTCTGATTCTTCTCTCAAAGCTCAAAGTATCAAAGCGGGCTGTTTACTTTATGTAGATTCGAAAGTTGTTTTGTAAATAAAAATAGATGAAGAAAACAAAAGAAATCTAAAGCGGCGGCAATTGGTTGCTTTCTTCTTCGGGAAATACCGATTTTATTTCCCTGAAAGTCTTCAATACCGTTATTCCTCTTTGTGATATTGCATAAACAATTTTTTCTCTTCTTAAAATTCTTTCTTCAACCATGTTATTCTTGATCAAGAATTCCAATTGATCTTTTAGCACATTACAGTTAACGTTTGATCTGTACATTATGTGCGTCAGCTTCAGAGGACCTTTCATCGAAAGAACCTCCAAAATGTCAATATACATCTCGAGTTTAGAACGTCTCATTTGGTATTTCCATCCCCATGTCTATGAAGGTTTTTACTTTCGGTTCACTTTTTGACTGAGCTCTACTGAGTACCTGCAACCTAGATTCAAATGCAGTAGCGAGATCGTCGAGGAGTATTGCCTGCATTCCATTTGTAAGAGTTTTGATATCTTCGTTTAACGCTTGTGCCATCTTGTTCTTTAGCGTTTTTCGATCGAGATTTTTTTGGGGTTTCATCTAAATATTCCTCTGAGTTCTTAGCGCTAAATATTACTTCTCACCCTATAAGTTGCTTATGAATTTAAAATACATATTAGCAGTGACATAGCTGTTACGTGTTTTTTTTGGTTTCAGTAGATTTAATCAATTAATTCCAGTGTTATTTTGATGATGAAATGGAAAATTTGTTTGTGTTTGCATTCAAAAAGAAACTGACAACATTGCTGTTGAAAGAAAGTTTGTCTTCAGGTTTTGCTTCACCGTGAAATCGAAAGGGATGTTTTTCTTGATTTATCGAGTGCTCTTTATATTTGTTGGCTTGCTCTTCACTTGTTGTCCTTTGTAGTTCTCGCAAAAAGAACATGTTATATTTGACAACTCCAAATGGCAATGGATTGATGCAGGTTCCCCGCATTCTTTGATACGGCAGTTTGTGGCAACAGGAATTTTTCCCTTTGCTTCATTTAGAAGAAAAAAGAAACTACATTGACCATTCTTTGCATGTTTACATTGAACTTTTTTTGTTCCTCCAAAGAAAGAAATGTTTGCTAATATTTCCACCAGCGTCAAAACTTCCTCATTTTTTTGACGCTCAATTTCGTCAAGACGTCTTTGCAATTGTTTGATTTCAGTAGTCATTTGGAATCCAACATCCTTGGTTTTAGTATCCATGGTTTAATTGCGAGATTTTGCTTAAATACTGAGTTACCAAATTAATTGGCAAGAGAAAGTTAAAAATGGTCGTACAAAAGTGGCATTAAACCAGTCTATCTTTCCAAGAACCTTTTGCGATTTGAAAGAAATTGAGCGTTAGGTATTTGTAATATGGGAACCTGACCATATTTTTCTAAGAACAGATTATCATCGGTGTTGAATCTGGTCTAGCTTTTGTTGCCATTAATCTTCTGATTCTTGCTTCATTAGCGTAAACGGTTCTCTCCGAAATGCCGAACACTTGCCCAATTTCCTTCTTAGAAATCCTATTTTTCTTCTTACAGGCAAAATACAGGGCTCCAGCCGCAACTCCTCTGGGATTTCCTCCTAATCCCTTAACCTGCCCAAGAGTATTTTCGGCGATAGAGACTATTTCTTTGTTAAGTGTTATTTTTCCGCCCTTTTCATGTAAATAATCTGTTGATGTTTTTCGTTGAATCTTAATTTCGCTTCGTTCTTGGTTTAATGTCTTGTTTAATATCCAAACTCGCTTCAGAACTAATTTTTTATCAAGACTAAGCTCATTCGATATGTCCTTTATTGATCTTACTTTATCATATTCTGCAAGAACAAGGTGCATTAATGCTGCTACTGTTGCTCTTTTGTTCTTTGACAATTTTTTTGACTTAGATAAAATGCGGTTTTGTTTTCTTATTGTTCGTGCAGCTTCTTCTCTGTAGGGAAAATTTGGTATGTTTAACTGACATGAAACCGCTCTTAAAGTAGTTAGCCATTCTTTGAGTGTTTCAGAGTCTTGTTCATTCCAGTTTGAAAACCATTCAGGCTTCCATTGAGAGAAATGTTTTAGAGAAAACGTACCCTCTATAACTAATCCACATGTGGCGCATACTATTTCACCGTCTAAGCCTTCGGGATAAATGACTGCGCTAGCACATTTACCGCACTTCACAATGTCTTCTCCTTAGTTGTTTAGGTTTTAAATTATCATTGCCAAGTGAATGAGGTTGATTAATAAGACTTCAGAACTGGAAATTCATGTATTTTTCAGAATGATTTTACTCAATTTGACAGAATCGCTTGCAGCCCGCTTTGTTTGCAGATCTTTCATTCTAAAACTTAACCTTCATGGAAAAGAAAACAAACGCATTTCGGTTTTCTCGAATTTTAGGTGAAATTGGCTCAATATTATTTTTGAATAAAGTCTTCTCGAATTT
>DPLR01000658.1 GCA_003541895.1 Cytophagales bacterium
TGGCACGATCCCCATCGATGACAATTCGTTTCACAATCGCATTTGTCATCACTTTCAGGTTGGAACGATTCATGGCTGGGATTAAAAATGCACGCGCTGCACTCATTCGCTTGGCGTTCTTCATAGTATACTGAAACCAGCCCGCACCCTCTTGTCGCTCGCCATTCACATCGTTATTTAATGGAATTCCTTTCTCATGACATGCTTTGATAAAAGCTTCGCCCATTTTGGTGTGGTACCAATAGGCTTGTGTTACATTCATGACGCCACCTTTCGCATGAAACTGATTTTCGAATTGCTCGTTGTGCTCCGATTTTTTAAAGTAAGGAAGCACCTCATCAAATCCCCAACCTTCGTTGCCGAGCGATTTCCAGTGATCAAAATCTTCGCGTTGCCCACGGATGTAGGCCATGGCATTGGTAGAACTACTACCGCCCAACACTTTTCCGCGGGGATGATAAATTTTTCGATTGTCTAAAAATGGTTGGGGCTCTGTCCAATAGCAGTTCCAATCGACATTGCTGTGATGAAGTTTGAGGTACGCTTGGGGAATATGAATTTCTGGCTTGGAGTCCTTTCCGCCAGCCTCGATCAACAAAACAGTTTTGGATGGATCTTCTGTCAATCTATTGGCCAGCACACAGCCCGCTGAGCCGGCACCGATGATGATGTAATCGTAGTTCACTTAGTATTGATTTTTTGTTTTCTACGCCATCTCAAACCGCACAAAAAAACTGGCGCCATCACCCAACGTGCTCTCGCACCAAATCTCTCCCTTCATGGCATCCACAAATTTTTTAACGATAGACAAACCCAAACCCGTTGACATTTCATTGCCCGTTGGCCTCGCACTTAACTTCTGATACTTACCGAATAATTTTTTCTTGTCGTCATCGCTCAAGCCGGGGCCCTGATCTTTTATTTCGCAGATTACTTTGCCATCATTCACGCTTAGGTTAACAAACACGTTGCGCTCGAAGGGAGAAAATTTTATTGCATTCGATAATAGATTTTCAAGCACTTGTTCAAGGTAGCCTCTGTCGGCCAGTACCCACCCACTATCTGCAATATTAGTACTCAAATGAATTTGCTTTTTGGTGGCATCATTTTCATAGCGGAGTGCAAGGTTGGTCAACATCGTAGAGACGTTAACTCGTTCCATGTTCAAATTCAACTGCCGTGATTCAATCGCTTCTACATCAAGAATCTTGGCGATCATGTCGTTGAGGCGAATGGCACTCTGCTCCATCATCTCTAGATATTTGGCAGACTCTTCATCTACTTTACCCGTCATTTTTACCAATGAGAGCAAGCCTTTAATTTGATTCAAAGGACTTTTCAAATCATGAGCCACAATGCCGATCAGGTTGTTTTTTTCCAAATTTAAATTAACCAGCTCTTCATTCTGCTCACCCAATTTCTTCACCATGTTCTCAATGGTTTCATTGGCTTCGTGCAAATAATCCGATTGATCGAGCAGCGATTCAGTCTTTCGCTCAAGTTCTTCGTTGGCAACCCTTAACTCTTCCGCTTGGCGGTCGATCTGCTTCTGGTGCAACTCCAACTCTTTATTCTTTTTCGAAATCTCATCGTAGGCACTTTCAAGTTCATCGGTCTTGATCAGCAAATCTTTTTTCTTATACTCGAGCAAAAAAGTGTTGGAGTCAGCGGCATCTTTCTGCCGGTTTAAATTTTCAATTTCAGATTTAAGTTTAGATGTGTTGGTTTTGAATTCATTCATTACATTTTTTTGAACATCCTCTAAAATAGTTTTAAGCTCCGTGATTTTTGCATCCAATTTCTTTTTTTCTTCCTTACTTAATTTAACCAGTGGAGTAAGCTTATTTTTATTGGCAGCAAGTTCAATTTGCTTGAAAGAAGATATCGCCTCTGAGCGCAGCGACCTGATATTTTTTTTGAATACTGTAAAAAGTTTGGAAACCCTGCTTAAATCCCTCATGAAGCCCTGATCATTTTAAAAACTAATCCACAATTTGTTTACTTTCCACTTCATTTCAAAAAAAATAATTAGTCATGAAAAAGCGATTAAAATACCCTATGTCCTAACGACAAAAAGGATCGTCTAATTTTGTTAATTTTATGGAAAAACATCCTGTCTATGAGGCTAACCCAAATGCTATGTGCAAGTCTGGCTTTTTTTCCTTTTTGCGTTTCGGTTTCATTGGCGCAAACCGACTCTCTTAAAAAGGCCGATCAATATTACAAGGATGGAATGGATGCTTTCAATTACGAACATCGCAACAGAGCCATAGTACTGTTTAAACGTGCCATTCTTGCCAACCCCAATTATGCAGCCGCTCATTTAATGGCAGGCAAATCAATTATGTCAACGATGAAAAAAAATCAAGCGTTGACCTATTTCAAAAAAGCATATGCACTTGACTCCAAAGTGGACGAGGATATTCTATTTTACATCGGTCAAGCTTACCATTACGCTGAAGAATTCGACAGCGCGTTAATGTATTACGACCAATACAATTTCAAACTTTCGCACATGTTGGCTTTTGAGCGCTCTATGAAAGTCAATGAAGTGAACCGAAAAATATTTGAGTGCAGGAATGCGAAAGTCTTTAAAGCCAACGCGGTGCAAGTCACTATAGAAAATTTAAGCAAAGCGGTGAACTCAGAATACCCCGACTATGCCCCAAATATTTCTGCCGATGAATCGTTGCTCGTCTTCACTACGCGCAGGCCCGACACCAATGGTAACAACAACCTGGCAGAAGATCAAGAGTTTTA
>DPLR01000134.1:0-519 GCA_003541895.1 Cytophagales bacterium
CTTCGATGAATTTCACGAGCGCAGCATTCATGCAGATTTAGCGCTGGCTTTATGTTTACAGATTCAACAACTGCTTCGTGGTGATTTGAAAATCGTTGTGATGTCGGCCACGCTTGAGAGTGAAAAGTTATCTTCCTTCTTGAATGCGCCTGTTATTACAAGTTCGGGCAGGCAATTTCCTGTTGAAATAATTTACGAATCGATTAATAAAACTGAATCAATCACCAACTCAATAACTCGGTTAACGAGGCGAGCATTTAAAGAACAGCACGGAGATATTTTAGTTTTTCTTCCGGGCGCAGGCGAGATCAGGCGCGTGCAAGAAAATCTTGAAGCGGAAAATATTCATGCTCATATTTTTCCTTTGTATGGGGATCTCTCGTTTCAAAAACAGAAGGAAGCTATCATCCCTGATCCGACAGGAAAAAGAAAAATTGTTTTAGCAACATCGATAGCGGAGACATCAATAACTATTGAAGGCATAACAACGGTAATCGACAGCGGCTTTTCGCGCGGTCG
>DPLR01000134.1:777-3947 GCA_003541895.1 Cytophagales bacterium
ATGATCCTCGCTCTGGCTTGTCAAAATTAGAAACCGTTTCGGTTACGCGCGATGCTGCCGATCAGCGTGCGGGCCGTGCAGGTAGGGTTGCTCCTGGAGTTTGTTATCGTCTTTGGTCGAAAGCCTCGCATCAATTTTTGCAACCAGCTCGTCAGCCCGAAATTCTTGAAGCCGATCTGGCGCCACTCATGCTCGAACTTTTTTATTGGGGCACATCTGCTGAAGGCTTGAAGTGGTTTACACCTCCACCCAATGGAGCGCTTAATCAGGCAGTTGATTTATTGACTCAGCTGGGCGCGGTGACAGAAAATAAAATCACCGCTAAAGGGAAACAAATGTTACGGTTGCCATCGCATCCGCGAATAACCCACTTGTTGTTGAGTGTTGAAGAGGAGGAAGCAAAAGCACTGGCTGCTGACCTTGCCGCTGTGTTGGAAGAGCGCGATCCTTTAGGCAAAGAAGAAGGAGCCGATCTTTCACTTCGCATCGAAGCCTTACGAAAATGGAGACGCGGTGATTTTGTGAAAGGCGATAAAACCAATTTTGAACGAATTGAAAAACTGGCTTCACAATGGCGGAGGATTTTGAAAGTGCCGACAAATAGTTCTGTGTTCACTGATTTATCACTGGGCAAAATGGTGAGTGAGGCTTATCCTGAACGAATAGCAAAACAGACTGAAAAATTCAGCTCTAGGTACAAACTCGCTAATGGAAGGATGGCAAAACTTCATGATCATGATGGATTGAATAGATACACTTGGCTCGCCATTGCATCAATAGACTTTGGTGCAAATGAAGGTAAAATTTTTTCGGCAGCACCGCTGGATGAAACCGATTTGGTTCCGATAGCTACAGAAAATAATAAAGTGGGATGGGACGAAGAACGAGGAATAATTTTTGGACAAGCAGTAAAACAAATAGGTGCGTTAACGTTGAGTTCAAAACCAATCACAAAAATTGATGAAGCACTTCGTGTTAAGACTTTGTGCAATGCGCTTCGCCAGGAAGGACTGAGACTTTTGAATTGGGAAGAACCCCAACACCAATGGCAGTCACGCGTATTAAGTTTGCGCATCTGGCGCCCAGATGAAAACTGGCCTGATGTAAATGACACCTGGCTGTTAGATCATGCAGAAGAATGGCTTGCTCCTTATTTATCTGATGTTAGTAACCGTTTACATTTTCAGAAACTAGACATTAACTCCATATTGTCTGGGTTATTGCCATGGGAGATGCAGCAGCAGCTGACGAAGTTGGCTCCAGCTGCATTGCAAGTACCCAGCGGCTCGATGATTAAAATAGAATATTCAGCGGAAGGTGAAGCGCCAATTATGAAAGTGCGGCTGCAAGAAGTTTTTGGCCTTACCGAAACTCCCGCAATTAACAATGGGAGAACGAAAATTATCCTTCACTTGCTGTCGCCTGGCTATAAGCCGGTTCAAATTACTCAGGACCTAAAAAATTTTTGGAACACCACGTACTCAGAAGTGCGAAATGAATTCAAACGGCAATATCCGAAACATTCGTGGCCAGAAGATCCGTGGAATGCGGTGGCCGTGCGCGGTGTAAAACGCAAGTAGCTTTGTTAATTTTTTAATAAAACCGAACCTATGCGTGTTCTTCTCCGTTACTATAGTCGGTTTACAGGTTTAAAAAAGATAAGTTTGTTATTGTCTATGAAAGCGCCCCGTATCTCGGGACGCTTTCCGTTTTAATGAATTACTAACCCAATTATATTTATGAAAAAACAAATTTCGCTTGTCTTAACAGTTGTATTTATCTTTTTAGTTGGAGCAGCCTTTGCTCAAAAAGATAAAAGTAAGCGCCCAAGTCCCCCAGCAAAAGCCGAAGGAACAATTGATGGCGTTAAGGTAATGATCGATTACAGTTCACCTGCCGTAAAAGGGAGAAAAATTTTTGGTGGACTTCAACCGTACGGAGAAGTGTGGCGCACAGGTGCTAACGAACCAACTTCCATTGAATTTGATAAGAACGTAAAAATTGAAGGGAAGGAGTTAGCTAAAGGAAAATATGCGTTGTACTCCATTCCTGGAGAAGCCGAATGGACCATTATTATAAATAAAAAGCACCAAGGATGGGGAACCGAATACGATCAAGCGCAAGATGTTTTCCGTGTGAAAGTGAAGCCTGGAAAAACAGATAAATTGGTTGAACAGCTAAATATTGCCATTGAAGGAAGCAACGTGGTGATCCGTTGGGAGAATACAAAAGTTGCTTTTAGCGTGAAAGGATAAAAAATATTCGAATGATAGCAGTGAAGCCAGAGGAGACTCTGGCTTTTCTTTTTTAAACGTTATCATAGTTGTAATTTGCGCGCTTCTTTAAAAGAGTTATGAGCGCACAAGGAAAAACTCCCAGAGAACTCGGTTATTTTTTTCCGGCTGAGTTTGCCAAACATTCGGCCATGTGGTTAAGCTGGCCGCACAAACAAGAATCGTGGCCGGGCAAAATCGAAACCATTTTTCCGGTGTACGCTCAATTTGTCAAGTTGGTAGCTGAAGGAGAGAAAGTAAACATCAACGTGGCCGATGAAAAGATGAAGCAAAAAGCATCTGAACATTTAAGCAAAGCAGGTGCAGACTTGAACAATATTAATTTTTTCTTCTTCCCTTCAAATGACGCTTGGTGCCGCGATCACGGCCCTGCGTTCTTGATCAACCCGAAAGAGAAAAAGAAAATGGTGGTAAAATGGAACTACAACGCGTGGGGCGGAAAATACCCACCCTTTGATTTAGATAACCAAATACCAATTTCAATTGCAAATCATTACAACCTACCCTTGGCTACTCCAGGAATTGTAATGGAGGGAGGTTCGGTAGATTTTAATGGAAGAGGAACTGTGCTTACTACTACTTCGTGCTTGTTAAACCCCAATCGCAATCCACATTTGAATCAAGACCAAATTGGAATTTACTTGAAGGATTATTATGGAGTAACCAATGTGTTATGGCTGGGCGATGGCATAGTTGGCGATGATACTGACGGACACGTTGATGATATCACCCGTTTTGTCGATGAAGAAACAGTGGTAACGGTTGTTGAAGTTAATAAGCATGATGAAAATTACTTGCCGCTAAAAGAAAATCTGGAGATGCTGGAAAAAATGAGATTGGAAAATGGGAAGCCTCTGCGTATTCTTACGCTCCCTA
>DPLR01000008.1 GCA_003541895.1 Cytophagales bacterium
CCAATAATATCATATTGGCTAGAAATCTTTTTCTTTAAAGTGGTAGTTTCTTTTACAAGTGTATTTTTATCTAAGGCATTTCTAAGGGTGATCAAAAGTCGGTTAAGATCAAGTGGTTTTTGAAGAAAATCAAACGCCCCTTTTTTCACTGCATCAATTGCAATTTCCATAGTGCCGTGGGCTGAGATCATAATAAAAGTTGTGGGAATACCTTTGGCTTTGGCTTGACTCAAAACTTCAATACCATCTAACTTAGGCATCTTGATGTCGCAAAAGGCTAAGTCGTAGCTTTCGGATTCTAGCTTTGACAAAGCTTCAGCCCCATCTTTGGCCTCATCAACTTCTAATTTCAAATCGGTCTGGTCAATTAATATTTCTTTTAATACCGCGCGTATACTCCCTTCGTCTTCAATAAGTAGAATTTTACTCATAGTCTTTCGGTTTGACTCAATTTCAAATAAAAACCCCGCTTTGTGGGCGGGGTCATTATTTGAATGAATTTATAAATTATCTTTTGAATCCAAGTGCACTCCCACCGCATTTGGCCTCAGAGCCATCGAATGTGTATTGAATATAGTAAATACCAGTGGCATTGCAGGCGTATGCAATTGCACTCAAAAATTGTCCATTGATTTTATTAGTAATAACCCTGTTCCGACCGGAATCGAATAAAGTAACCACTATTCCATCAGTACCGCTTCCGTTAGCACAAACATTGATCATGTATTGCGTTCCTTTAGTGAACACATAACTGTATTCTACTTTGTCTTTACCACCCTCGCCATCAACTTTATAACTCTTCAGGAAATTGAAACCTGAGGCAAGTTTAGGGATGCAGGCATTGGCAAAATTATCAGGGTTGCATTGGCTAGAAAGCTTCGAAGAAGTTAGCGCAATGAACGAAACCAACATTAAAAGGATACCTACTTTTTTCATAAAATAAATTCTAATTAACTGGCAATTTTGTTTCTGATCGAATTAGTGAGGTTAGTGATGTTCTTGATGTCTTCTTCAGTAACATCAATGGTAGTTGTGCTGTTATCCTTTATCATCGCTACACCATTCACAATTTCCATGGTTGACTCTTTATAAGTATATGTAATCTTGATTTTATCGAAGGTAGCCTTCAATGCTTCTAAATCCTTCAATAACGATGCCATATTTTCGTCATCCTTGTAAAAAGAGAATAAAAGAACAATTTGCTCAAGAATAATTTTCTGTTCACCAATTTTTTCTTTCAACTCTTTGCTTTTAGGATCCTTGGCAGCCACCTGGCAAGTAATCTGCATGGCTTCTATCCAACCGCCAGTTAATAAAAGTACGCTTAAATTGGCGCGTCCTTGATTTTGCAAATACTTATTGATGTCGTTGAAATTCTGGGTGGTGATGAGCAAAAGTGAATCAAGGTTTTTGCTATTTGTTGCTAGTTTGCCAATCGTTTCAATGTCAAAAAATTGACCGATGTTAAGCTCATTAGCTAATTTTTTGATGGATGCTAAATATTTAATCCCGTCATTATTTTGTTGATAGATGTTGGTGTATCCAAGGTCTGTACCATAGATACCCAAGTTCAAAGCTTTCTTATAGTTATTGTTATACTTTGAAGTATTGTCTGGCGTGTTAAGTAATGAGGCATTATACTTTGTGCCCGATTGCTTGAGTAATACAGAAATCTCAAGTGGACTTGGTATTTGTTGCAAAATGCCATTGATTACTTCTTGGTCGATTGTTGGACCTTTTTTTGCGGAGTCAAGACTATTCAGAAATTCTTGCTCGTCAGGCTTTTTACTTTTGCCACAAGAGGCAAGAACAAGTGCGGCTATCAAGCCAAATATTGCGAGTCTCATAAGCGTTGAGTTCGTTACAAAATTAAAAATTAAGTGCTCCTAACAAAATATTTATTTCCTCTTAAAAGGGATATTTACACGGTCAGGAATGCGAACATTCCCGAAGAATTCTACTAATTTCCTTAGCCACTCAAAATAAAGCGCCAAGTAGCATCCCAAGGTCATAATCCACACCACAATTAGGTCAAAAACAAAGGTGCTTATGGTTAAACCAAACAGGTTCTTTTCTGGAACAAAAAAGGCTGTACGATAATCAAAAATGCCCGAAGGGTGGATTTCTTGAAAAATAGGATTTATCTGTTGAATCAATTTACCATTGTGCTCGATAAGGCGATCTGTAACGCCCACATTCTTCACCATATCGCCTAAACTTTCATTGTAGTAAATATTCTTTTCGTCATTGATCACAATTCCTTTTTTATTTTCAAGGAAAGCCATTTTTCTCTCGATCATATTTACGTTGTTGTTGTAAATTTTTTGGTAGTGGCTACGGTAATTCTCCAAATAGCCTTCTAACGATTTGGCTTGGTCTGGAGAATAAGAATCAAAATTTATTTTCTCTAGGCCCTCCCGGTATGGTTCAGATTGAAGATTATCTTTTAGTATAAGAATATTATGAGCTACTAGTTTTTTGATCGAATCATTTTTGGATTCAAAATTATCTGCAATAAAGCGATTTCGTTTAATCAGTTCATCTGTTAAGTGAGCCGACTTAAAATCAGCTTTGGCCTCTTCGCGGTGATATTCATAAAACATCGATTCGTAATCGTTGTTTTTAAATTGATCAACAGCAAGGGCTTCATATGCCCAACGTGAAGCCATCAAATCTGCAATGATCGGTACCTTACCTTTTGCACTGATCAGGTCATTCAATTTATCGAAAGGGAATAGAAGTCCGCTCAAAATCATTTGAGGGATTAGGAGCAGTGGAATCATCACATAAACCGTAACTGCTGAATTGAATGCCGATGAAATATTCAAGCCTAAAACATTTGCAAAACAAGCAGTGGTGAACAACACCAGCCACATTGAAAACGTAATCCCGTGAACTTCTAAAATTAAATTTCCAACCACCACAAATGTCAATGTTTGTATGGCAGAAAGCAGGAATAGGATGTTCAGTTTTGAAAACAGGTAACTATTCCAACTCAAGTTTAGAAACGATTCACGCTTCAATATTTTTCTGTCGCGAATAATCTCTTCTGCACTTACTGTTAACCCCATGAAAAGGGCAACAATAATCGCCATTAGCAAGAATGCAGGGAAATTATC
>DPLR01000438.1 GCA_003541895.1 Cytophagales bacterium
TTAAATTCTTTAGTAGCTCAATGATTCGTCTTTCTTTGCCTCCGGCACGAAGATTTTCTGTAAAAAAGAGAAGTTTCAAATTCGGTGATCAAAATTAATAAGAGCAAATTTGCAACAAAATCGCGAATGGCATAGAATAAAATTGTATAATGCTAACCAAAGAAAAAAGTTTGCGCGTAGGTATCACCATTGAGAACGATGAAGCCCCCTTTTGGGTAAATGAAATTGCCGAGGCCATTGGTGCCATTCCATCCATACAGTTGATCAAAGTGAGTCTCACAGGTGTTAGGAAATCTGAGCCTGGTATTTTTTTTAGATTGTTTGCTAAGATTGATCATCGCCTGTTGCCAGGAAAGCTTTCCATTCATTCAAGAGCAAAGCATGACCTTTCTTCCAATTCTATCACGTTGAATTTAAGGAGTGACAACGATGATTTGAGAAAACTCGCAAAGGCCAACCTTGACATTTTATTTCATTTTGTTGATTGCCCTTTAAGCGATTCAATTTTGAATGCATCTCACCTTGGTACCTATGCGCTACAGTTTGGAGACGCAAACTTACCTCTTGCATATGTTGGTTTTGCGGAATGGTTTGCACAACAGCCGGTAACATCGGTGAAAATTATTCAGGTAAAAGAAGGGCAAAATTTTAATCAGCTTATTTCTGAATCAATTACCAAAACGGATTTCCTTTCATTGAGCCGAAATCAAACAGCAATTTTTTCAAGCGCGGTTGATTTGGTGCTTACTACGTTGCATCGCCTTTCAAATTCACCGCATTCTATTTCAACTCGTGAACAGAAAATCAATTCGAAACATCCGCCAGGCTTTGTTGCAATTGTTGCTGCTTTCTTCAGACTGGGTTCCCGGTTAGTAAATAAAGCGTTGAATAAATTTTTCTTCATTGAACAATGGGTTTTACTCTATGGAGACGCACAAAAAATTCATTCGGTTGACATAAAAAATTTCAAACCGATTATTCCACCCAAAGATCGGTTCTGGGCAGATCCATTTATTGTTTCGCAAGGCAATAAAAATTATTTATTCATTGAGGAGTTGCCTTACCAAACCAATAAAGGACACCTTTCTTGCTTGGTAACTGATCGTCAAGGGAAAATTGAGGCATCGCAAAAAATTATTGAAACGCCTTACCATTTGTCGTATCCTTTTATTTTCAGCTATGAAGGCAAATGGTTTTTAATCCCTGAGTCAGCAGAAAACAAAACGGTAGATTTGTACGAGTGCGTTTCGTTTCCTTTTGAATGGAGGTGGAGGCGCACGTTGCTGGAAGACATCAAAGCGTACGACTCAACGCTCCATTTCTTTAACAACCGCGTGTGGCTTTTTTGTACGGTTCAACGAAGCGAAGGCGGTTCGCCCAACGATCGTTTGCATTTGTATTCAATTGAAAATTTATTGGAGGGGAAATTTGTTCCTCACCCCATGAACCCAATCATCTCTGATCCCTACCACGCGCGGCCGGCTGGGAAAATTTTTCAACATAATGGAAATTGGTATCGGCCTTCGCAAGTTTGTGTGCCTCGGTATGGCTATGCGCTGGCATTCAACAGGATTGATGTGTTGAATGAAAATGAATATCAAGAGACATTGATCAGCCAAAATTTACCGGAAGAGCATCCGTTTTTAAAATCGATGCACACATATAATTCGGATGGTGGGTTCACTATTATTGACGGACAGATAAAACGCTTTCGATTTTTAAACTGATTTTTTGTGATCGCTCAAATAAAGAAATGGCTAAAAAAAATAATCTTCGATAGGGGATGGGTGATTTTTGTGAACCTGAAAAGCACTTCTCCTTCGTTTGATTTTAAAAATTTCAAAGCGCTGCTTCCACCGCGCGATCGTTTTTGGGCAGATCCATTCATCATTTCCAAAGAAGGCAAGCATTATATTTTTCTAGAAGAATTTATGTGGAGCACGAACAAAGGTCATCTTTCGTGTATAGTTCTTGACTCTCAGGGAAAAATAGTGCAGTTAAAAATTATTCTTGATCAGCCTTACCATCTTTCCTATCCTTTTCTTTTTGAAGAGGATAATGTGCTTTACATGATTCCTGAGTCGAGCGCCAATAAAACAATTGATCTGTACGAATGCGTCCACTTTCCGTTCGAGTGGAAATTCAAACAGACCTTGATGAATAATATTGACGCAGTTGACACCACGATTTATTTCCATGAAAAAAAATATTGGCTTTTCACTGCGGAAAGAAATGATCCGACAAAACAAGTTTACGATAACCTCACTATTTATTATTCCGATCAACTGTTGGATGGGAATTGGATTTCGCATCCGAAAAATCCGGTTGTGTCTGATATCAAATCGGCACGACCTGCTGGAAAAATATTTGAGTGGGATGGCAAACTGTGTAGGCCATCGCAAATTGGAGTTCCGTTTTATGGGTACGGGCTGGCCTTAAATCAAATCACTGAACTCAATGAAAATTCTTTTTCTGAAAACAACTTTATGACTATAAAACCGGATTGGCGCAAAGGGCTGGGCAGTGTACACACATTTAATTTCAGCAACCAAGCAACAATAACCGATGGTGTGCTGAAAAGAAGAAGGAGATTTTAGGGAAGATTTTTCTGTGAGGTTGAAATTAGTCAATCGATAAAATTGACTTAACAGCATTTTCCAATCCCAGCTTTCTAAAAGTTAATGCGACAAGTCGTTTTAGGGTTTTAGGTATGGTTTGTTTCTGATTATAATCATCCGCAATCTTGATCATGTTGTCATTGAGTTTTTTGAAGAGATCGAAGACAGCTTTGTTGTTGATGTAGGTAAGGCCCTGATTAAATTCATCCCACCACAATTTGTATTTCTCCAATTCTAAATCGGTTATTTCAAGTTTATTAATATTCCATGGCTTCATGGAAGCATAATGAATAATCGCTGGGTCGTTTTCGTATTCGTTGATTTCAGCGGGAGAAAACATTTCGGTAAACTTGCTCCGATCAATTTTTTTGAAATAAGAATAAGCTGGTATGTAACAATATTTAGGGCCGATGTATTTTACTTGGTTCTGAAATACATGATTCAAAATATCTTGATCATTGTTGTTGAACCCAACTTTTGAAAGTTTTATAAACTCTTCTGTAAAGTTGCCTTCGCGAATCTTTTTGAGATTCATTAACAAGAAGCCGGCATTAAAGTAATTCCCTTGCTTGATGTCAGTAGCCTTGTTGATGTATTTCTTAAATCGCGCAGGCGAAAGACTATTCACTTTCGTTTGTTTAATCGCCCCCAGATAGTAATCACTAATGTCCGTTTGATAGATTTCATTTAAGTCTTTCACGATAATGATATCAACATCAGAGAAAATAACTTTATCGTAAATATGAATATAGTTGTGAATGAACAGCCGGTAGTAAACAGAAAAATTGAAACGCGGATCTTGAATGGCGAAACCATCGCCAAAATTTTTCATGTCAATGAAAGTGATCTTGCACTTGTGCGAGAAATCATTTTCTAGTCGAGCTAAATCGTTTTTGTTTTCTGCTTTGAATTTCTCTACGTCAAGCATGATGAAGATGTCGTAGAATGTATTTTCGTGCGCATGCCGCAGCATAGAATGAAACGTAACCATGGCCGCGACAAAAAAATTATTGTCGAAGGTGAAAACAATGGGTACTGTATTTTTAGTTTTCATTGGAGGCTCAATAAAATTATTTGTTCCAAAGCCCGGTGGCCGTGTTGTTCATAATTTTTTTATACTGTATTCGCATCAAGATGGCTGTAGGCAAAGAGAAACAAATCAGAGATACCACTACACCCGATGGTCCGAAGTTTAATGTCTTTGACAGGAAAATGGATAAGGGTATGGCAAGAAAGATGGAGAGCACAGCCACGTATAATTGAATCCGCACTCGGCTCACCCCATTTAAGAAAATAATATAGGGCGACTCCCATAATTGAATTACCACATGAAGTGTAAGCACAATTTTTAGAGTGAATGGAATGGTGACCACATCGCCTACCCATAAGTAAATAATTTTATCGGCCAATAATAAAAGAAGCACCTGCCCCCCGATCAGCATCCATGACATGCTGCTTAATTTTTTCATTGAGCTTCTCACCCAATCGAAATCTTTTTTGAAATAGGCATCGGTAAAAGACGACCAGTACGGTAGTGTGATTAAGCTGTTGACCAGTGTCCCGATAGTGAAATATTTATAGGCAATGTTGTACACTGTAACTTCGGCCGGTCCGTACAACTGAGTTAAAATCATGTTGGCACTGGAATACAAAACCAACATTGAGATTTGAATAATGAAAAAACTTATGCCAAGCCCAAGCAATTTTTTTGAATAAGAAAAATCGACATGACTAATCTGTGGACGAATGGCTTTGTAACGTGTGCTAAAAAGAATAATCGTTACCACAAGCATGACCAAGATGGGCGACCAACTAAAAATCATGGCGATCCAAAACAAGGAGCCAGCCACATATTTTTTCAGCAGAATGATAGCAATCAACGAAAGCGTACTACCCAGTGGCCCAAGCAAATTGCGAATGGCTGGATCTTGATTGGCAAATACCACGGAAGTAATCAGCGCAAGGATGAAGCGCACGCAGAAGAATGTGAAAACAAAAAACACAACTTCACTCAATACAGCACTTTCACTGGCAGAGACATTTAGGATGGAACTCCAATTTAGAAACGGATTGACAGCCGTGAAGATGAGGATGATGCTTGTGAAAATAATAGTGAGTAGCGCATAAGCCGTGCTGGTATAGGTCTTAGCAAGCTTCAGGTCATTCACCGCTAACGCTTCGGCTAATTTATTCCTTAAGCCATGTCCCACGCCAATATCGAAATAGCTGAACCACTCTAAGATAGATGAGATAACGAGCCAGATGCCATAATGAAATTTGTCAAGGTAACCTAGCGTGATTGGCACCAGAGCGAATTGAATGAACATTGCGTACCCTTTGATCAAGAAGGAATAAATAATGTTCTTAGCCGCTTTAGACGAACGCTTGTCACCAAAAAAGTAAGCAATGGCCGAGTCGATCAACTTCATGAAAAAGTCAGATTAAACTTGAGAAAAATTGTACAGCGACTTGGCATTGGAATTATATTTGACAAATTTTCTGCAAACTAAACACATAAACTCAGAATTGTTGGTATCTAGGTAACAAAAAGAAAAACTCAAATGAAGTGGTTGGCTTTAAATTATGGAATAGAGAAGGAATCAGATTTTGTTACCTGGTGGGAAATAGCATTGATGTTTTTTCTTCTCTCATTTTCCGGCAATCCCTACATATCCATTCAAAAATTTGAGTTGTTTACTGTGCTCTCGGCCATTGTCCCAATTGTGCACATGGCTCGGAATTATAAAAAAGCAATTTCCTTTCGAACTGCATTTGTTTTTGTTTTCCTCCTTGGTTATGAACTGATGCACGCTTTCATGTTTAACCTCGATTACTCGATGACCTTTTTTAAACTGGCGCTCATCCTTCTATTCAGCGCAGCTATCATCGATATTTTGAAAGACCGTTTTGTTTTAATCCTTACAAAAACGATGGTGCTCATTTCGTTAGTGTCGTTTGTTTTTGTCTTTATTTCTTATACGCCAATCCATAACGCACTGTATAACTTAGCCGATGTCCTTTTCCCAATCGACAAAAACTATGAAGGCCAGTCCACCCCAACGGTGTTGATTTATACTTTTTGCAGAGAATATTTTGTTGGAGAACTTCCTTATGTGCGCAATGCGGGTATCTTTTGGGAGAGTGGTGCATTTGCTGTTTTTTTGAATATCAATTTATTTCTTCATTACAGTTCAAAACAAATCAAGGTTGTAAACGACCTTTTCGATCGGGATGCAATCATTTTAATTGCTGCATTGGTCACCACCACTTCAACCATGGGTGCCTTATCACTTATGATCGTGCTTGTATTTTTTTCGGCCCAGTTGAAATCCATTTTCAAATACGTTTTGCTTTTCTTCATTTTGATTTTGGGTTTCCTTTCTTTCACCACAGTCGATTTTTTAGGCGATAAAATAAACCGTCAGTTGAATCAAAGCAATTTCAGCAACAACCGGTTTGGTTCTGCGCTCAAAGATTTCGAAAATATTTCTGAGCGACCGTTGTTGGGATGGAGCAGGCGCATTGAAGTGATTTTTAATACCAACAAGAATAGTAAGCTAACGCATCGCCCCAATGGGTTTACCAATTTTTTGCGATCGTATGGGTTGGTTTATTTTTTGGTGTATTTTGTTCTGGTCTATCAATCGTTTAAAAACATTTACGTGTACCATCATCATTATCTCAATTATTTTGTGCCTTTGTTTGGCATTATACTCTTATGGATTGTCAGTTTTTCAGAATTAATTTTTGACCTTGTGTTTTTTAAAGCACTGATATTTCTCTATTGGGCATATTATCCTTACGAGACAAAAATCAGAGAATCGCAAATCAAAAAGCCTTACTTTTATTAGCCTTTATTTGTTTACTTATTCTTGAAAAGAATCAAAACCATTTTATATCTGGGTCAGCGAAGTTTCCCTGCGGGAATGGCCAGCACCCAGCGTCAACTTCAAATTGCAAAGACAATAAAAAATGAAGATACCCGTGTATTGGTAATCAATCGTAAAGGAAGTCACACATCTGCGAAAGCAAAATCGGAAAACATTAAAGTATCCGGAGTATTTGAGGGAATTGAGTACGTTTACTCATCGGGCACTCCGCTTTATCCGAAAAATTTTGTTGTTCGCAATTTTTTGAAAGTATGTGGCCTCGTTGGAGAATTTTTCATTATCGTTTGGAACCGCCTCACAAAAAATGCGACCTGCGCCATCGTCAGCTCTTCTGATCTTTTCTTGTTAAAATATTATTGGATGTTAAGCCGTGTGCTTAAAATCAAAATCGTTTACGACTATGTGGAGTATTTCGCATCGCTAGAAGATCGCTCCATAACAGAGACTAAAAATGAAAAGAATTTTGACACCAACTTCCATCACTATGCCGATGCGTTTATCATCATCAGCTCTTTTCTGGAGGAACATGTGAAGAAATTGTCTACAAAGCCTTACTTGATTGTGCCACCCATCATTGACTTTGAAAAATATTCTAAAATCGAATCGAAGCCTTCTGAAACCAACTACTTTCTGTATTGCGCCTCAACGTTTTATATGGATGTAATCTATTTTATCATTGACGCTTATCGAAAATCAGCTAGTAGTAGTCGCGGTGTTGCATTGATTTTGGTAATCACTGGGGACAATGACAAAATAGCTCTATTAAAGAGCAGCATCGCACAAGACATACT
>DPLR01000481.1:0-234 GCA_003541895.1 Cytophagales bacterium
ATGACCTTAAGCCAGATGATACCGTATTTCAAGCTATCACGGGTGGTAACGATTTGATCTTGATTGGCGGCAAGGAAATGAACTCGCGCGCTTATGTGAGCAAATTCAACTTCAGCGGAACTGATCAACAGAAAAAAGTAAAAGAACTTTCGGGTGGTATGCGCAACCGCGCTCACCTGGCCATCGCCTTAAAGCAAGGCGGAAATTTACTGTTGCTCGATGAACCTACCAACG
>DPLR01000481.1:484-9545 GCA_003541895.1 Cytophagales bacterium
TGTTGCTCGATGAACCTACCAACGATCTTGATGTAAACACGCTTCGTGCATTAGAAGAAGCATTAGAAAACTTCGGAGGTTGTGCCGTAATTATCTCGCACGACCGCTGGTTCCTCGATCGCGTATGCACACATATTCTTGCCTTCGAAGGAGACTCTCAAGCATTTTGGTTTGAAGGGACTTTCAGTGAATACGAAGAGAATAAAAAGAAACGTCTTGGCGATGATCAGCCGCACCGAATTAAGTATAAGAAACTGGTGAAGTAATGTTCAATTAGCCGATTAGCCAATGATCAATTTCACATTGGCTAATTGGCACCTTGACAATTGAAAATCAAATCGCTTGCAAGTAATTCATAATACTATCGGCTACTTCAACGCTTCCGAAAAAAACTCCAGCACCTAACGTTACGTGACGAGGAGACAAATGCGAAAGTGCATATGGAAATCCTGCGACAGAAGCGAAACTGAAACTCAATCCAACAACTACACCGAGCAAAACCGTTACCATTCCACTGGGAACGAAGTAGATCAACGCAAGCGCAATGAAGGTGGCCGTTAATCCATAAACCAAACTGGTGTACACGCCCAACTTATTGATATAACGAACCAGCGGCACGGCAGCAACAGCCGAAATCACCAGCACACAAGCAACCAAAAGCGATGCATCTTTGAATAGTGGGAAATCCGTTTTTGAAAGCATCCAGTCGGCCATGTAATTTTTGATCAACGCTGTTGCCAATCCAATGAAAAGTCCCGCAAGCAAAACTTTAAAATATTGGTTTTCCTTTGAGGTGGCTTCTTCTGTTTCGCGCTCAAATTTTATGCTGCTTGTTGTCTTTCTGAAAAAATAACCCGTGACAAGTATCAGCACTCCACCAAGTGCAAATGTCCTCACCGGTCCAATCAAGTTTACAAACTCTATAATTAGAGGCTCAAAAGCCGAGAGTAATTCGGTCGTCAACACAATCAACGCCATCGCTGCTGGAAGATCTTTTGCTGGGGCAAAAAGTTCGAGCATGGAATTGGCTGGACTGTGAAACACATTCATCGAGATCAACCAAATCACAATCATGAATGGAAGCGCAGCGGTTAGATCAATTGACGATGAAGCTCCAACGGTAAACGCAACCAACATGAAGACCATGGCAGTTACGCTCACGCCCACGGTAAAAACCACGAGGCTGTTTCCATTCTTCTTGATCATGAAATCGCCTACTACACCGGCCACGGGTGGAATAAGCACAAGTATTAAACCTTGCGCGATGATGAGAAACAACTTCAACTCGGTGAAATGAAAAATCTCAAGCACTTTCGGTTGATAATTGTGATACGCTATCCAACTGATAACGATAGCTGCGTTCAGTGCCATCAAGCTGTAAATCTGTTTCCAATTAGTTTGAGAAGTCGAACTAACAGTTGTTGTGTTCATACGGGTTGGTTTAGGTACATAAACTTAATAATCTCTTGCCAGATTCTTTGCAATCAACTTAAAGACTTACTAATTACGCAGTCGCTTAGCAGTTTGGATTTCATAACTAAAGAAAAATATGAAGCCTTTTTTAACGATTGTCTTGCTGGTTCTCTCTAACACGTTCATGACGTTTGCGTGGTACGGTCATTTGAAATTCAAAGAAATGAAATGGAGCGAAAACCTTTCGTTGGTTTGGGTAATCCTGATCAGCTGGGGAATTGCCCTTTTCGAATACACACTACAGGTTCCCGCCAACCGAATCGGTTTTAAAAATTATGGCGGACCATTTTCGCTGGTTGAATTGAAAGTAATTCAGGAAGTGATTACTCTTTCCGTGTTTGTAATCTTCTCTGTGATCTTCTTTAAAAATGAAACGCTTCGGCTCAATCATTTTATTGGTTTTATTTTTTTGATCTTGGCTGTGTACTTCATTTTCAAAAAGTGACTTATCCATATTGAATCTTGAATCTTAAATTTTGAATTTACGACATGCGACAAAAATTACTCAGCGATGGAGCGAAAGAACTCAGTTACGAAATACGAGAGATTGTAAAAAAAGCTGAGCAACTAAAAAAACTTGGCAAGACCATTTACTGGGAAAACATTGGCGACCCGATCACCAAACATCATCAATTGCCCGAGTGGATTAAAAAAATCGTTTCCGACCTCGCGTTGCAAAACGATACGTACAGTTATTGTCCTTCCAAAGGAGTTTTGGAGACGCGTGAATTTCTAGCTGCTCAAACAAATAATCTCAAGGGAGCGCAGATCAATTCGGATGATATTTGTTTTTTCAATGGACTTGGCGATGGCATTGGCAAAGTATATCAGTTCCTCGATCAGACCACGCGTGTGATCGGTCCATCGCCTGCGTATTCAACTCACTCAAGTGCTGAAGCTGCGCATGCCAATCATCAGCCGCTCACGTACAAACTCGATCCCAACAATCATTGGTATCCCGATCTCGATGATCTCTACAAAAAAGTAAAATACAATCCGAACGTAGTTGGCATCCTCATTATCAATCCTGACAACCCAACAGGAATGGTCTATCCGTTGGAGACACTGAAAAGAATTGTGGAGATAGCGCGCGAGTTTAATTTGTTTCTGATAGCCGATGAAATTTATATCAACATTACGTACAACGGAGTAAAAGCCTATTCGCTTGCTGAAGTGATTGGAGAAGTGCCAGGCATTTCGATGAAAGGAATTTCGAAAGAGATGCCTTGGCCCGGGGCACGCTGTGGCTGGCTCGAATACTACAACCGCAACCGCGATGAAGATTTTAACAAGCTTTGTCAAGCCATCGACAATGCCAAGATGATTGAAGTGTGTTCAACCAAACTTCCTCAAGTTGCGTTACCGAAAATTTTTGGTGATACGAGATTCAAAATCTATCGCGATGAAACGAATCAGAACATTGGCAAACGCAGTAAATTGATTTCTTCCATTCTTGGCAAAGTAAAAGAAGTGACATTCAACGAAACGTATGGTGCCTTTTACAATACCATCATTTTCCGCGAAGGGATTTTGAAACCGCACCAAACGCTGAAGATCGATCACCCCGAGATGAAAAAATTAGTAGAGTCGTGGACATCACAAAACATTCCACTCGATAAACGCTTCGTTTATTATTTGCTTGGCGCGAAAGGAATTTGCGTAGTTCCAATTTCATCCTTCAGTTCCGAACTGCAAGGTTTCCGTGTAACACTGCTCGAAGAAGACGAAAAAGAGTTAGTAAAAATATTTACCGCAATTGCTGAAGGCATTCAGGAGTTTGTGAATAGTTAACTTATTCAAGAATGAATCGTCCCCTTTCCATCACACTCATCAGTATCCTCTTCATCATGGCTGGTGTCCTTGGTATTTTCTATCACATCAATGACTTGAAGAATCCAAGCACTGAAGCCGCTTGGATTTTTGTTGTGCGTGTCCTCGCCATCGTTGGCGGGGTCTTCACATTCAAAGGTGTTAACTGGGCTCGCTGGCTTATCATTGTGTGGATGGCTTATCATGTAGCGCTCAGCTTTCTTCACACATCACTTGAGTTACTCATTCACATCGGATTTTTCGCACTCGCTCTTTATGCGTTGTTCAATAAAGGTGCAGCTGCGTATTTCTCCTCTAAAAAAGCCGTAGATTGATCTGGGGAAAAACGGATCAATTTCATCCAAAGAATTTATTCCACTTGCGCTAATCAATTGGTCTTACGACTTTAGAATATTATTTACTCTTCTTAGTTACAAATGTCTTTTCACATGCTTCAAAAGCTCAATCTTTTTATTGCTCTTTTCCTTGGTATAATCTTTAACATCACTGCACAAGCACTGTTCAAATCAAATGAATTGAGCGTAACGATCGATGCTCTTGGCAAATTGACTTCGCTTTATAATTCAAAATTGAACCGTGACTTTCTGAATCATGACACAACATCTCATATTCTGGTATTAGTGAGTGAAGGAAAGCGCATTACACCTTCCTCTGTTAAGAAGATTGCCAATGGAATTCAACTTTTTTTCCAAGAGAAGAATGTAACCATTGACATCAAGATCACAGAAAAACCAACACACCTTGTGTTTGAAATTGTGAAAGCATCTCCATCAGAGAAAATAGAAGCCGTGATCTGGGGACCCTTTTCAACATCGATTAATAAAACAGTAGGCGAAGTAATTGGTGTAGTGCGCGATGAACAAGCTGCCGTTGGTTTGCAAGTACTGAATGTAAAAACACTTGGTGGCAATTGTCAAAACAACGAAGGCGGCACGTGGAGTCGTGGACTAGCTGCAGTGCCAAAGAAATGGGGAAGTCTAATACAAGCTTATTCAATCAATCGCGAACGTGCACGTCATGTAGATGCCTGGGGTGGAGTGTTTAAAAACATGCCAGTTGCTCCGATCAAAGGTGAGTCAGTGATGGGAAGCAAGATTGCACTTTTCTCCTGTGATGAACCAAAGACACTCGATCGCCTTGAGCAAATTGAATTGGCGGAAGGATTGCCTCATCCAACAGTTAAAGGAACGTGGTTCAAGAAGTCAGAGCTGTTTGGTAAATCTTATCTCATTTCCTCGTTCAGCGAAAGCGAAGTGGATGAAATGATCGGTTACACCAAACGCGCTGGACTTGTCTCGCTGTATCACGAAGGTCCTTTCAAAAGTTGGGGGCATTTTGCTTTGGACGATAAAGCTTTTCCGAATGGTGTAAATGGTTTGAAGCAATCTGCCGACAAAGCTCATGCAGCGGGCATTATGCTAGGTATTCATACACTCAGCAACTTTATCAACACAAACGACCCGTATGTGACTCCAATTCCTGATGATCGATTGAGCTATACAGGTTCATCTGTTTTGAAAAAAGATATTGATGCCTCCGCGAAAGAAATTGAAGTTGCTTCGCCAGAATATTTCAGTCAGGTTGAGAACAACAATCTACACGCAATCAAAATCGGCAGGGAGATCATCCGCTATCAATCGGTGTCGGCCACAGCACCTTACATATTGAGCGATTGCCAGCGCGGAGCATTTGGTACAACAGCCGCTGCGCACAAAGCAGGTGATGAAGCTAAGAAATTATTCGATCATCCTTACAATGTATTTTTTCCTGACATCAACATGCAGCGCGAGACAGCAAAGAACATTGCTGACTTACTCAACAAGACTGGTGTTGATCATTGGGACTTCGATGGACTCGAAGGCGAGTGGGCATCCGGTCATGGCGATTATGCAATCGAGCTATTCGCAAAAGATGTTTATGACAATTTGAAGCACGACTTCTTTGTGGGCACGAGTGTGAGCAAGCCATTCTTCTGGCACATGTGCTCGTACTACAATTGGGGCGAGCCGTGGTACGGTGGCTTCAAAGAGAGCATGCAACAATACCGCATCGACAACCAGGCGCTGTTCGAACGCAACTTCATGCCGCACATGCTCGGCTGGTATTTGCTTACATCTACTACAACACTTGCTGACATGGAATGGATGCTCGCACGCGCAGCCGGCTACCGTGCGGGCTTTGCGATGGTAGCTCGACCAAAAGACCTACGAAAGAATCCGCTGACACCTGCACTGCTTGACGCAATACGGGAATGGGAACTTGCGCGAAACACGAACGCGTTCAATGACGCACAACGGGCTGCCCTTCAAATTCCTTCCTTCGAATTTCATCTCGAAAAAATGGCAGAGAAGAAATGGAAGTTGTATCAATATGCTTCAAGCCCTGCCTTCACAAAAGAAAGAATCATTCGTCAGCCGGGTGAGCCAACTTACTCTACCTACAACTACGAACAAACATGGAGTGAGCAGCCACTTCAATTTCAATTGACTGTTTCATCAGGTGATGGAACGGTGAGCGATTTGAAATTACAATTTGATAACTATGCCGAAGTATCGATACCAACCGAACTTACTACGGGTGATGTAATTGTGTGCGATGGCACCACCGATGTAAAGGTCTTTGCATCCAACGGAACATTGCGTCAACAAATAAAGCTTGCAAAAGAACTTCCTCTATTGAAGCCAGGAGCACATTCCATGAAAATAGATGGTACGTTTGATGGGAACAATCCTCCGAAAGTGGAAATGCGGATCAAAGGATTAGTAAGGGCAGAGGAAGTTGAGGCGAAAAAATAATGAAGGAGAGATGCTGGATGCTGGAGACTTGATATTTGATACTAAAACATTGTTACCACAGTTCTATAAAACATTATGAAAAGAATTATCTGTTTTTGTTTTCTGATTGGCATAAGTGCTACTTCACTATTCGCCCAGCACCAGGAATATTTTCCTGATCCCAACCCAGCGATACAACAAAAACTGGAAGACTGGCGCGATCTGAAATTCGGATTGCTTATGCATTGGGGGCCTTATAGTCAGTGGGGCATTGTAGAGAGTTGGAGTATTTGCCCCGAAGACGTGGGCTGGGCTGCGTGGGCATGGAAGAAAGGAGTTGCCGACACGTACGAAGAATATCATAGAAAATACGAAGAGCTGCCGCGCACCTTCAACCCAACCAAATTCAATCCGGAGCTTTGGGCGAAAGCCGCAAAAGAGGCGGGCATGAAGTACGTAGTGTTCACCACCAAGCATCACGATGGCTTCAATATGTTTGATACAAAATATTCGGATTATAAAATCACAGGTAAAGATGTTCCGTTCGCTGCCAATCCTCGTAGTGATGTAACGAAAGAAATCTTTAATGCTTTTCGCAAAGAAGGATTCTGGGCAGGCGCCTATTTTTCAAAACCCGATTGGCACAATGAAAACTATTGGTGGAAACATTTTCCTCCTGCCGATCGCAACCCAAATTATTCTATTTCAAAATTTCCTGATCGCTGGAAAAACTTTGTTGACTTCACACACAATCAAATCAATGAACTCGCGAGCAACTATGGTAAGCTCGATATTCTCTGGCTCGATGGCGGATGGGTAAGAAAGAAAACAGATGAAGAAGTGAAGGCGCAATTGCTGGAAGTGTACGAAGGCAGCCGCTACGCGCGTAATCCGCAAAGCCAAGACATAAATATGGAAGGACTCGTACGCGAAGTTCGTGCAAAGCAACCCGATCTGATTGTTGTTGATCGTGCGGTGCCCGGTGTTCACCAAAATTATCTTACGCCCGAGCAACACATTCCTGATGATGGCCTCCCCTATCCGTGGGAAACCTGCATGACCATGGCCAACAGTTGGAGCTACGTGCCCAACGACAAATACAAATCAGCCGATGACTTGATTGAAAAACTGACCGATATCGTGAGCAAGGGTGGAAATTTTTTATTGAACATTGGCCCAAGCCCTGAAGGAGAATTTGACTCTGCTGCTTATGATCGACTAAAAAAAATAGGAGCGTGGATGAAGGTGAATGGCGAAGCAATTTATGGCACACGCATGTTCAGCAGCTATAAAGAAGGCGACAAGATTCGCTTCACACAAAAGAAAGACGGCAGTGCCCATTACATTTTTCTTTTTGACTTCCCGAAGAGCAACGTTCTCATCACCAAGATGGCCTTCTCCAAATCCACGAAAGTAACAATGCTTGGCAGCGATCAGAAGTTGAAGTGGAAGCAGACAGAAAAGGGCGTAGAAATTATTGTGCCGGCTGCGCTGCAAAAGAACGGACGTTATGTTTGGGTATTGAAGGCAACGAATTGAATAGTGCGAATACTATCAAACAAAAAAGCCGGCTCATCACCGGCTTTCTTTTGTTTCTATTTCTTATTTCTTTTTGGCCTCTGGAAGAAAATGTTTCTTCTTTTCTAAAACACTTTCCAAACCTTTGGATGAGAAATAGACTTTAGATTGATGTGTGCTGTTCACGGCCCAATCAGTTATGCGCTTCCAAGCCTGTATAGTTGCTAGCGAACCTGCACTGCTGTTGATTTGAATTACTGCTTGCGAATTGCCATTCGGATGAAAATCATCAGCAAAATCGGATGCATTTTTGAAAGCCAACTGCGCAATGTACCCCTTCACTTTCACTGAGTCAGCTTCGGTATTATTCACCCACCATTTTTTATCGCGCTTCTCAACTACAAAACCAGAATCGGCCGGATAGGTAAATGTTATTTTTGTAACCTGCTCTTGCCTCACACGCAAAAAAGATTTGTCGCGCCAATCATTGTACGAACGATTAAAGCTCGACTCCAAAAATCCTTGCACCGTGTACACTTCATCTTGATCACTCAACCGAACATAAGTAAAAACTCCATCAGCGGTAAATTGCTGCTGGCCGGGTTGTTGACTGAATCCGATTTTCCCTACCCTCAGATCGGCCAGCACTTCGTTGTCTTTAAATAATTTTACTCGTGTACTAGTATCTCCTACATGAAATTCACTCCACTTCGCTTTCTTCTTCGAAACCAAACGGAGAGGTTTCAAATGAATAAAATTATTCAATGCAGAAAGTACGCTTCCCAATTCAGCATCGGCAGATCGGCTCTCCATTTTAGCCGACCACTTTTTTCCTTCGCGCACCAAACGGATCTCTTTGTTCTTTTCCGAGCTCGGATAAATTTTTATTTCTGTAACACTAGCCGTATCAACACTCACCAATTCTTTCGGCAAATTTCCTTCCCGAGATGATGCCCTGAAAATTCTTGAAAACACGAACACCGCTGCCAATACCAGCAAAACGATGATTAAAATTTTATTATTAAGCTTCTTCATAAAAAATTTTACTAACTACTATCTCCTAACTACTGTCTCCTATTAAGCATCGTAATTCTCACTCATCCACTTGTAGCGTCTCATCTTGCTACGTTGCGAACGATACACTCCATAACCGATGGCGAGCAATACAGGCAATAAGAAGTTTCCGTACTTCAGCAAGGTCTTGGTTGAATCTTCCAATTGTTTGATCGGACGAGAGCTCGCGCCTTTCGTACGCAAGGCAATCAAGCCCGTATCATCCGAAAGCCAATCGATGGAGTTAACAAACAAGCTCACATTATCTTTCGACAATTTTTGTGCGCGCTCACCGGCTCCATTGATCGGAAAATCTCCATCGGCTACCACCACCATTTTCGATCTTGCATTTCCTGAAAGTTTCCCTTCAACTACTCCAGCAACTATCAAATTCTGATTTGGGAAATCTTCTT
>DPLR01000419.1 GCA_003541895.1 Cytophagales bacterium
AGTTGAAGCTCACGGAGTCAAAACAATGAAAGTTGACCTTGCCGATCGGAGCGCACTGATTTCAACTCTTCAGCCTTTCGATTTGGTCATCGGTTCAGTTCCGGGATTTATGGGTTTAAAAAACACACAGACCGTAATTGAAGCCGGAAAAAACATGGTGGATATTTCTTTCTTTCCAGAAGATCCGTTTCAACTAGATGAAGCGGCCAAGAAAAAAAATGTAACAATTGTAACAGATTGTGGCGTTGCACCGGGCATGGGAAATATCATCCTTGGCTACCACGATAAGCGAATGAAAATCGATTCATATGAATGCCTTGTCGGTGGATTGCCTGTAACACGCGAGTGGCCTTATGAATACAAAGCAGTGTTCTCTCCCATCGATGTAATTGAAGAATATATCCGCCCGGCACGCTATGTTCAAAATCATCAGATGATAACCCGCGAAGCACTTTCAGATACCGAGCTGGTTCACTTCGATGGCGTTGGCACACTTGAGTCTTGGAACTCGGATGGACTTCGCTCACTCATCAAAACGATGCCACACATTCCGAATATGATCGAGAAGACCTTGCGCTATCCCGGATGCGTTGAGTATTTGCGTGTACTTAGAGAAACAGGATTTTTTTCGTACGAAGAAATTGATGTGAAGGGAATGAAAGTTAGACCAGTTGATGTAACTGCCAAACTTCTTTTTCCAAAGTGGAAATTGAAACCGGGCGAAGAAGAGTTTACTGCGATGCGAATACGAATCGATGGGACAGAAGATGGCAAACCAAAAAAATACGAGTACAATCTATTAGACCGCACCGAAAAATCGACCGGCACCTTGTCGATGGCACGAACCACCGGCTACACCTGCACCGCAGTTGCTCACCTAGTGTTGAATGGTCAATTCACAAGAAAAGGAATTTGCCCGCCTGAATATGTTGGTGAGAAAGAACAAGATTTTGACTTTGTAATAAAACATTTAGCCAACCGAAACGTGCTTTATAAAAAGAAGGAGTCGTAGCAATGCATCAACAACCGCTTCATAAGACATCTATTACAAACGAGGAAATCAATGCCTTGCCATTAGGTGCGTTCAATGGCACCATTGTAGTGGTTGAGCATGCCGAAAATCTACCCAAAGTTTTTGAAGAGATCAATGATCATAAAATAGTGGGCTTTGATACGGAGACAAAACCCGTATTTGTTCGCGGCCATTCAAACAAAGTAGCGTTAATGCAAATCGCGCTTGAGCATAAAGTTTTTCTAGTACGCCTAAACAAAACCGGGATACAAACAGAGATCATTCATTTTTTAGAAAACCCAGCCATTTTAAAAGCAGGTGTTGCTCTTCGCGATGACATCAAGGCACTTCAAAGACTAAAAAAATTTGAGCAACAAGGCGTGGTTGAATTAGCAGAGCTGGCGAAGAAAAATGGAATTCAGGAAGAAGGTGTTAAGAAATTGACCGGGCTGCTTCTTGGTTTTCGGGTTTCAAAAACTGCGCAGACCAGCAACTGGGAAACGCCAACTCTCAACGAAAAGCAAATAATTTATGCAGCTACCGATGCGTGGGTTTGCTTGGAGATTTACAAGAAACTAAAATAGCAGCTACCGTTTCTTCGAAGGCTTTCCGAATTTTTTAAAACCTTTCTCAACCACCATATCCACCACGCGCTCTCCGTCTGCTCCAGAGACGGTAACGGTAGCATTTACGCGCCAAATCAAATCTTTTTTTGTATTCAAATCAATAATCAAACTGGTTTGGATATAATCGCGCGACCAGGTTGTTGCTGTTGAACCAGGTGTCTGGCCAAGCGGGCCGATGCGCTGCAAATCTTCGCGCGCGGTGGTTAAAAAAACATAACTGACTTTTACATCCGCTGCCGAGTCAACACGCTGCAAGCCTTTCGATTCAAGTTCACGCCTAACTCCATTCTTGATCCACTTGTCAATGACAGAACTACTCAATTGCTTTTGATCGGGTGGCAAAACAACTTGGCCCTCGCCAAATGAAAATGTTTTGTAAGTGGAAAAATCACGCTTCTTGTCGTACTCCACTTTTATTTCTTGTGCTGTAAGGATTTCAGAAAATAGTAATAGAAGTAATGTCAATCGCATAGTTAAATATATCGATAAGAGCAGAAGAAGTCAAAGACATAGATCATTTTAACTTCGAATTAATACGCTTCTAACCGCGGGGATGAAATTCTTTTACCACCTGTTTCAAATAATCCCGATCAAGGTGTGTATAAATTTCTGTAGTGGTAATCGATTCATGCCCCAACATTTCTTGGACGGCTCGTAGATCAGCGCCCCCTTCAATCAGGTGTGTAGCAAACGAATGACGAAACGTATGTGGGCTGATGGTTTTCTTCAATCCAATTTTCTCTGCCAAGCTCTTAATCACCAAAAAAATCATCACACGGGTAAGCTTGCGCCCTCTTCGGTTGAGGAACACATGATTCTCAAATCCTTGTTGAACAGGTACATGTACACGCACTTCATCAATATAGATTTTTAAAAACTTCATGGCATCGCGACCAATTGGTACAAGCCTTTCTTTATTTCCTTTACCAACTACACGCAAAAAACTGATGTCAAAAAAAATATTCGACAAGCGCATCTCTACCAACTCGCTTACACGCAGCCCCGAACTGTAAAGCACTTCGAGAATAGCACGATTGCGTGTGCCTTCGGGCGTTGATAGATCAATCGCCTCCAGAAGATTAACGATATCATTATACTCTAATGTGTCAGGAAGTTTGCGCCCCAGCTTTGGTCCCTCCAGCAAAGCAGCAGGATTATTCTCAATAAATTCTTCAAACACCAAATATTTGTAAAACGCTTTGATGCCCGAAAGAATCCGTGCCTGACTGTAAGCACTCATGCCAAGCTCGTTGACATAGTGAATAAATTTTTGAAGCTCTTTGGTAGTAAGCTTCAACGGATTGGATTTGATGCCCGAGAGTTGTACAAACTGTTGCAGTTTCTCAACATCACGCAGGTAAGCATCAATGGAATTTTGAGAGAGCGATCGCTCTAATTTTAAATACTGCCCAAACGATTTGATGTAATTATCCCAATTCAAGTTTGCTCAATTCGTGTTACCTTGCAATTTAATCGAATTCAAGATTCAAGATTGAAAATTGAATACTTTAAAATCATAAACCGAATTTTGAATCTTGAACTTTAAATTTTGAATGATTGCAAAATGAAAATCCAAATCATCAACGGACCCAACCTCAATTTACTTGGCAAGCGCGAGACCACCGTGTATGGCAGCGAGCCATTCGAAAATTATTTTGAAAAACTGAAGCAGCGCTTTTCAGGTCATGAGTTGCATTATTTCCAATCGAATGTGGAAGGAGAAATTATTGACCAACTACACAAAGTAGGCTTTGAAGATGTGGGTGTGGTTTTGAATGCCGGTGCTTACACGCACACTTCCGTTGCCATTCACGATGCAATCGCTGCCATCAAAAGCCCCGTGGTGGAAGTTCACATCAGCAACGTTTACGCCCGCGAAGAATTCAGGCACAAAAGCTTGATCACCTCAAAATGTGTCGGCTTGATCACCGGCTTTGGTTTGGAAGGATATGCGATGGCGATTAATTATTTAGTGGAAAAGTAAATAAGAGTTAGATCGGATCAGCAAACGATCAAAAATAATGATTAGAATCTTTTTTCTGTTCAGCACTTTAAATCTAATTCTGACTTCGTGTGACTGTGTTGTTCATCACGAGGGATTCGTATTAGACTCAGAAACAGAGAAGCCAATTGTCGGAGCAACAATAAAATTTGCTAATAAAAGATACAAGACCGATTCAATTGGTTATTTCAAAATTCACTATGTGACAGGGTTTTGCCCTGACTGGGAATTTGTCGTTGAGAAAGAAAATTACCATCCAGAACACCTTCTAATTGATTTAGACGAAAATGAAAGAAATTATAAAATAAAAGAATCTGATGATAAAAGCTCATACCATAATCACAACAGTTTCAATTTTAAAATCAAGGAGAAAAAGATTTATTTTCTCCTTACAAAGATTTGATAATTCACTACCAGAAAAACATAAGGCACAGTCACGTGAAGTAAAATTTCTTAATTTCGTTTAAACCAAAATCTTAAAACCGCACAACATGAGTGAATGGGAATTGTACGAAAGTCTATTGGAACAGAATAAAGAGTGGGTGGCAAAAAAGAATGAAGAAGACCCCGATTTTTTCAGTCGGTTGTCGGGCATTCAGCGTCCTAAGTTTTTGTGGATCCGCTGCTCTTTTAACCGCGTTGCTGCCCAT
>DPLR01000501.1 GCA_003541895.1 Cytophagales bacterium
GAGAAAAATATCAGAGTAAATTGATCAAAGTTTACCCAGCGACTAAAAGTTCTTCAGATGAAAAGAATATTGATTCATCAAGGGGTTCAGGAAGTGGCTTCTTTATTTCCTCATCTGGGATAATTGCAACCAATGCACATGTAATTCAAGACGCGGTGAGAATTGAATTATCAATTTCAAGTGAGGATGGGTACACAACTAACTATAAAGGGAAAGTTCTTTTGGTTGATAATAAGAATGACGTTGCTCTAGTTCAAATTGTTGATGATAATTTTAAGCCGCTGGGAAATTTGCCATATTCATTGGTGGAGAAGGCAGAGGTAGGTGAAAAAGTATTTACTATTGGATATCCTTTAAATAATATTATGGGATCAAATTTTAAAGTTACAGATGGAATTATTAGTTCAAAAAGTGGGATAGCTGACGACATAAGATTTTTTCAGATATCTGTTCCGCTTCAGGCTGGAAACAGTGGTGGCCCACTTTTCAATAACGAAGGTGATATCATTGGAATTACTTCTTCAAAATTAAATAGTAAAGCTGTTGGTACATCCGTTGAAAATGTAAACTATGCTGTTAAGATTTCTTACTTGATAAATCTTTATACAATGCTTCCGAATTCGAATAAAATAGTAGGCGGAGGACAGTTGGCAAATAAAGAATTGAAAGATCAAGTTAAAATTTTGAAAAACTATGTTTGCTTAATAAAGGTATTTTAGTTCAAATCCCCGAAAACAAACTCACGGATTCAAGATAATCTGGGATCACGGTTGTCCAGCCTAATTTTTCTTCGATCGTTTTGGCAAAGGTTTTTGCACTGGCCTCTTCCCCGTGAACAATGAAGGTTACTTTCGGTGCTTTTTTAATATTCGAAAGCCAACGTAACAAATCAGTTTGATCAGCATGTGCCGATAGTCCATGTACCTGGCGCACACGGCAACGAATAGGAACATACTCGCCAAATATTTTTACGGTCTTCTCTCCCTCTAAAATGGTGCGTCCACGCGAACCTTCGGCTTGATAGCCTGCAAACATCAGGGTGTCGTTTTCATTTTTTAACCGATGAAACAAATGATGCAAAATTCGTCCACCGGTAACCATGCCGCTGGCAGAGATAATGATCGCTGGTTTCGTCATGTCGTTGAGTGCCTTCGAACTTTCTTTGGTATTGCAAAAGTGAATGTTTGGAGAATCAAAAATGCTGATCAATTCGTGTCGTTCTTGGGTGACTTTGATTTTATGAATGCCCGCATGTTTCTCGTAAAGATTAGTGACACTAATCGCCATCGGGCTATCCACAAAAATGGAAAGCGTTGGAATAGCTTTGGCCGTCATCAGTTTGTTCAAATAATAAATCAAACTTTGTGTTCGGCCAACGGCAAATGAAGGAATGATCAAAGTGCCTTCATTCAAAAACGTTTCATTCACCACATCGGCCAGTTGCTTTTCAACTTGATCCATCGGATTGAGCCGATCGCCATAGGTTGATTCGGTCAAAAGAACATCCGCGTCACTAATTATTTCAGGATCGAACATGATCGGATCACCATAGCGGCCAATATCACCCGAGAAAATAATTTTCTTTTGTTGCAGTTTGCCTTGCAAAATCATTTCAATGCTGGCAGCCCCAAGAATGTGCCCAGCATTGTGAAACACGATAGAAACGCCAGGAAAAATTTTGATTTCTTTTTTGAACGGATGACTCTCTACCAACTGAGAAACCAACTTGGCATCATCGGTTGTAAAAAGTGGTTTAGGTTGCGCGTGTCTTGAGTATCCTCGTTCAAAAGCAAACAATGCTTCTTCTTCCTGAAGTTTTGCAGCATCCAACAACATAATTTCCATCAGATCTTGCGTTGCGGCCGTACAAATAATTTTTCCGGAAAAACCATCTTTCACCAACCGAGGTAAATAGCCGGTGTGATCGATGTGAGCGTGCGTGATTAAAACAACATCTATTTCTTGCGGATCAATCGGCAGCTTGTCCCAGTTGCGTAGTCGCAATTCCTTTTTTCCCTGAAACATGCCGCAGTCGATCAATATTTTTTTCTGATCTACCTGCAACAAATATTTTGAACCTGTTACACTTTTGGCTGCGCCAAGAAATTTAATTTTAACATCCATCCGGTTTCCACTTTTCAGAAATGTAGGTATTGAAAAGCAGATCATCAACTTTAAAAGTCAGGATGAGCGTTAGTTAATTGATCAGCCACGTATTCCACTCCACCACTATGGCTCCGCACATTATCACGATAACGATCAATGCAATTCCTTTGTGAAGAACTTCGTTTGAATAATTCTTAAATAGGATGAAACTAAAACAAACGATGATCAAGAGCTGAAGCACTTGCTCTGATAGGCTGTATTTCAAAATAGAGATATTATAGGCCAGCGAAAGAGAAGCCGAAGAAATTAACAAAGCGAAAAATCCCTTGTAGTTTTCAAAATAGAATTTCTTCATATCAATTTTTTGGCCACGCATACTCTCCGGAAAAATCACTTTAGCCATTACATAGAGATTGATCGGGTAAAGCATGATGAAGAGAAACACTGGTAATCTCCACGGTATAAACGATTTTAATTCGTACATCACCCACCATTCTTGGATATGAAGGAAAAGGATAAACGTTACCCAAAGCAAATGCGGCCAATAGATAATCACCTTATTTCTTTTTTGGATCAGTTTAGCTATGCCTGTAAGAACTTGCGTAATCCCCAATCCCAAAACAATGGAGATCAAAACGGTTACGTACTCAAAAGAACTTATCATATCCTGAACTCAAAGATATTTCATGATGGTACTGATGGGTGCACGGTTGGCGTAATCAGGATCAAAGAATTTATAAACGATCACGCCCTGTGAATTGATCACATAAACGGCAGGCACTGGCAAATTTTCACTGTTAACCGGCCCGTTGATTTCATTCAGATCAATGTTGATTCGTTTGTATTTATTCACCGTTTTCTCATCCAACTTATAAGCGACATCGTAGCTCTTCATGATCTTCAAACCCTCATCGTGTAAAATGGAAAACGAGGCGTTTGTCTTTGCGATGCTTTTAGAGATGTAGGTTGGTTGCTCTGGCGTAACAGCAATGACAGTTGCACCTTTGGCCGTGAATTTTAAAAGAGATTCCTCGAGTTCTTTTAGATACCGATTGCAAAACGGACACCACTCACCGCGATAAAAAACCAACACCACGCTGCCATTTTTTAATTGTGATTTTAAGTTGATCGTTTTTCCATTTTGATCTTTACCTGAAAAATCAGGCGCTGGTTGATTTACTTGAAGTCCATGTGGATCTTGAGCTGAAGCAAATAGCGAAAGTAAAGTCGTTACTAAGACAAGCGTAAAATATTTTCTCATGGTTAATGGTTTTGATCTTTAACAGAACAGCAAAGCCGGGGGTTCACCAATCCTTATCCAAGTCTTGGGTTTGTCAGGTTGCTGACATTTTAAAAAAATAAAAAATCCTGCAGCGTGGTGCAGGATTTTTCTCTTAGATAAAACTGAATCAATCTTTTGTAATCACTTCAGGGCTTCCGTTGTATTTCACTGAGCCGGTTACATCTGTTTCAATTTCTACTTTTTCAGAAGCGTTTACGCGGGCTCTGCCCAATTCTTTCGCAATCACGATGGCGTGGCGAACGTTGTAACCGCTTGCTTTAAGCTGAGCCACTTTATTGACTTCTGCTTCCATAAAATCGCCATTGCCATCGAGTTCAAAAACCAATGGGCCTGAAAGATCGAGTTGAAGATTGCGTGCGTTGATGCGTGCATCGCAAGTCATCGCGCCCAACAGTGAGATATCCATTTCATCTTCGTTAAAGC
>DPLR01000444.1 GCA_003541895.1 Cytophagales bacterium
CTCGGGGCCACTTCGGGCTCAAACAGGCCGCTCCATCCCTGCCGCGAGAAATAGAATTGTGTATATTTAGGAGTTGGTTGTAATACCGGAGAACGATTATGAGACTGATCTTAGTTTTAATGTTTTCCTCTGGGCAACTTTTCTGTAAGGCCGACCCTTCTGTTTGTTTATACGACACAATACCAAATAGGCAAATACTTTACGGTGACAAGCTAATAATCAAAGGGAATATTCACGGACAAATTGAAAAAATTATTGACACAGTTTTTTATAAACCAGGCACGAAATATCTGACAATATTCTATAACTATGACGCAGCCGACCCAGGCAACAAAGAAATTGAAATTTGGAACGATCGAAATTTGGTGTTTAAAGAAGCTTTTAATAAGAAGCCATTTAAGATTGAACTCTGGGACATACTATCAGGCAAAACAAACGGCAAGGTTGTTGATCTTGAAATATATTATGCTGACGATTCAATGAAAAAGAAAAGATCCATTGGACAACTGACATTTTTTTTCCCATACCGACCACACGGTCGACCATCTTACTATAAACAAGATTAGTGACGGCACTACCGAACAGTGTGCAATGCCGCTTTATAAATTAGTTCATGAAGAATCTCTACGAAAGACATAAGGACTTTAAAGAAGCAATTGGCACTTTCATTCTGAAGTTTTCAGAATTAGAAGTCGGACTCGGAATAATTTGTTCATTCACTGAGTTCAATCTCCTAAGAAGGGAGCGTACTCTACCAACTTACCTGGGACTGACTTTAGAGAATAAGAAAAAAACAATAACGGAGTACATTAAAAGTTACGAACCTGAGATCAAGCCGACTTGGGACAAAATAAAAGAGGAAATAGAATTTCTAAATAACCAGAGGAGATATATTGCACATGGGATTGAAAGAGTTTATGTAAACGACAACTTAAAAGCATTTGTAAAAGCTGGACAGCAACTTGAAGAAAAACTATTGACAATAGAGGAAGTAAAGCAGTGGACAGAAAGACTTAACCATGTGAACACGGGTGAAAATGGAATAATTGGTGAGTTCTATCTCGACTTTGTAAGAAGGAGTATTAATCGATGGAATCGTTATGTAATTGAAGACTACCGAATAACTTATACAATTAACAGCAAGATCGTCTCAGAATGGAAAGGAAAAGACGACAGCATTAATGTCGAACGATGATCTAAAAATCAATTACAAACTACCTTTCTGCCCAATCGTCCGCTTGCGCTCATGCTCAGACAAATAGAATTTGAATTGAAACTAATTCCATTCAAAAACAGTTAAGCCGTCAATGAACACCATAAACAATCAGCGAAAAGAACATTGGGATAAAATCTATTCTACCAAAAACCCCAATGAAGTCAGTTGGACACAAGAAAGCCCAACCACTTCGCTTGATTTTATTCATAGCTTTCATCTCAACAAAGAAGCCAGCATTATAGACATTGGCGCGGGTGAGAGCAAACTGGTAGATCGGTTATTGGATGAAGGCTTCACTGACATTACGGTATTGGATATTTCTGAGACCGCCATCCAAAAAACAAAACAACGTTTGGGCGACAAAGCCAACAAAATAAATTGGGTTGTTTCTGATGTAACCGAGTTTCAAACCAACAAAAAATTTGATGTGTGGCACGATCGCGCCACCTTTCATTTCTTAACCACGACAGAGCAAGTGAATAAATATCTAACTCGTGCAATTGAAAGCGTGAAGGACAAAGGTTTTTTAACCATCGGCACTTTTTCTGAAAACGGCCCCACCAAATGCAGCGGCCTTGATATTAAACAATATTCAGAATCAACTTTGCAACAACAACTGCGAAGAGGTTTTGAAAAAATAAAATGCGTGCTAGAAGATCACCTCACGCCCTTCAACACGCTGCAGAATTTTTTATTCTGCAGTTTTAGACGAACTATCTTAGAATAATTTATTTTGCCCGACCCAAAATAGGCAGCAAGCTCGCATTCAGGTTTGCCCGAGAATTTTTCGATGATCGTTTTCTCTATTTGCTGAGCAATAGTTTCAAATGCTTTGTGGAGCGCGATCAACGACTTCTTGACCCATTGAATGGGCCAATGCGCGAGCCCCGCTGAATTTAAAAACTTCGCTTGCCATGCAATTATTTAAATACTTCTATCCAAAAATCTTTTCTAATGAATGTGCTTGGCCAGTAAACCACTTCACACCTTGCTCTGTCATGTAAGCACAATCTTCAAGACGAATTCCGAATTCTCCATAGATAGAAATGGTTGGTTCAATACTGAAACACATTCCTGGTACAAGTGGTTGTTTATTTCCTAGCACCATGTTGCCCCACTCGTGGCCGTCCATGCCAATGCCATGACCAGTGCGATGCGGGAGGCCTGGCAATTTATAACCCGGACCAAAGCCAGCATCGGTAATTACTTTACGTGCAGCGATGTCCACGTTCTCGCACGGATCGCCCAACTTGGCTGCGGCAAATCCTGCTGCCTGCGATGCCTTTTCCAAATTCCAAATGTCGCGTTGACGTTGAGTTGGTTCGCCAAATACCAATGTCCTTGTAATATCAGAAGCATAACCTTCTACGCTACAGCCACCGTCCATCAACACCACATCTCCTTGTTTTAATTTTTGTGGAGTCTTGCTTCCATGCGGAAATGCAGTATAGGTTCCAAACGAAACCATCGCACCACCACGCGCTCCTAATTTTGAATGAGCCTGAGAAATTATTCCGCCTAACTCTTGCTGCGTCATTCCTTCCTTCAACATCGACACGGCCACTTTGAAAGACTCCAGCGTAATGTCACTGGCTTTTTGCATCAATTCAATCTCATGTTTGCTCTTGATCATCCGGCAAGCAGCGGTAACTGGGTTTGCACTTGTATACTCAAGTTGTGACGCTTCTTTTCTAATTCCATCGAATAGAAAAAAGCGAACTTGTTCTTCCATACCTATGCGCCCGGTTTTTATTCCGGCATCCGCAAAAATTCCTGTCACTACTTTATAGGGACTTTCATGTTCTTCCCATACGCGCACTTCACTGCCGATGGTGATCAGCTCGCGCAAACGTTCTTCTTCAAAATGAGGAACCACATATTTTACATCACCTTTGGCAGGAATGATCGCGGACATCATGCGTTCGCTATTCCACCATTCAATACCCGTAAAATATTTCATCGATGTGCCGCCATCCAGATAGATAGCATCGATTTTATTTTCAGCCATTAAGCGCTGTGCCTTTTCTATACGTGCTTTACGCTCATCAACGGATATCGGAACCACATCACTTGTAAGCGGTTGTAATTCATCTAATGGGTTACTTATCTTTTTTTCATTGGTTGGAAATGAATAACCTGCCACACTTGATAGCAATGTAGATGCGCCTAAACCGAGTGCTGACTTTTGAATAAATTTTCTTCTGCTGCTCATCGTGAATTTTTTATTTGAATTCCAAGATAAGAAATGCGCGCAGAAAGAATAAGGGGAATTACAGGAATGATTATTTCATCGAAAAATAATCAAAGGATATTTAGATCAAGGAAACAGGCTTAGCAACAACAAGAATTCAACTAACGCAAGCAAGCCTAGTAAAATCCATACGCTTGCAAAAACAACTCCGGCTTTCCTTACGTGTGACTTTTCCTTTTTTGAAATTCCCTTCACCAGGAAAAGAACAACTATTAGCAACCCGATGGCGCCAACCAGCCAGCGAAAAATGGTACCTATTAATGTTACTGTTTCTTTGTCCATAACCTAATTTCTATTTCATTTCTAAAATAGAAAATTGCGACCGAAAGAAGAATGACGATTGTCAACCAAATTGTTTGATAGAGCAAAATTTTAATTTGTTTTCCATTATCCAACAGAAACATGCTCATTCAACTTATCTAATTCAAAAATGGTGGTCTTGCCATCTTCGCTTTCGCGATACATGGGTATGAATTTTCGGTTGAAAATAATTTCCCTAAATGTGTACGAAGTTCTTCTCAACACAACGTTTGAAAAAACATCGTCAAATCCGCGAATGGAAACATATACTTCGAGGTCGGCCGACTTGATTTCTTCTTCGGTTAAGTTGATCAAAGGACTTTTCTCATCGATGGGATGAACAACCGTCCAGTTCATGGGCAGCATGTCAATCTTATTGCGCTCGAGGTCGAGTGTGAAGAATTTATAATTGCGCTGTTCGTCAAGCATAGCCGCAGTTACGCGGATGTCAACATCGTTTAGCGTATGATTGTCTTTATAGGAAGCAAAACGAAACATCAGTGCCTTTCCGTTTTTGTACGGGGCAATCAGCGCGTGGTCACTGAACATCAAAAATGAAATGGGCTTGGCAAAGCGCCCGTAAATCAGACCCGTCATTACGGCAAACGAGATGAAGCCAAGCATAGCCTCAATCGATGCCACAAAATTGACTTCGTCACCAATCGGATTCACGCGACCGTAGCCAACGGTGGTGAAAGTTTCCGTACTGAAAAAATAAATTTCTTTGATTTCAGCCCATCGGTTATTAGCAATCAACCCAGCGAATTGATCGGTGCCAAGCAAAAGATAGATGGAGGTGAAGAAAAGATTGATGCCAATGAAAAACACAAAAACAATCAGCGCAAATTGCCACACCGGCAAATTGAGTAAGCTTTGATAAAGGCTGATGCGTCTCCAGACCCCTGGCCCTTCCTTGCGAAAATTGAACGTACCATCGCGGTTGATGAGGCGGCCGCAATAATTATCGCGGTTGCCAAAGCCCGTGTCGTTGTTGACTTTTGAAAAAGGATTGATCGTAA
>DPLR01000679.1 GCA_003541895.1 Cytophagales bacterium
GCATTTTTCAATCCAGCTAGTACGTACATACTTCAATGCATGTGCTACAATCTTTCTGCAACCGATTGGTATGTAACCCATCCATTTTGCCATACTAAGTGTCATCCAATAGCGCGAATAGCCTCCAAACTGCTCATCGCCACCATCACCGGAAAGAGCCACTTTCACCTGCTGCCGGGTCAAACGGCTGACAAGAAAGGTAGGAATTGCTGAAGAATCTGCGAATGGCTCATCATAAATATCGGCCAAATGGGGGATCACATCAAGAGCCTGACGAGAATCCATATAAAGCTCTGTGTGATTGGTGCCTAAATGAGAAGCAATTTTCTTTGCCCAAGGGGCCTCATTATAACTATTGTCGTCAAATCCAATACTGAAAGTTCGAACCGGCGAAGAGTTCACTTTTTGCATTAGCGCCGCAACAATTGAAGAATCAATGCCGCCGCTTAATAGCGCCCCCAAGGGCACATCGCTCACAAGACAGTCTGCAACGGCTTGGGTCAAGAGTTGATCGAGTTTTTCGACGACTGAGCTTTCGATATCGATCTCTTCAGACTGGTTTGAATTCTTATACGCTGGAACCGACCAATAAGATTTCACCGTTGCATGCTTATCACCATACAATAAAAAAGACCCTGGGGGGAGTTTGTATGTATTTTGAAAAATGGTTCGAGGCTCTGGAATGTATTGGTAATGCAAAAACAACGGTAACGATGCCTCATCAACTTCCTTCTCAAATGATTTTAATGCCATCATTGCCTTTAATTCGGAGGCAAAAACCAATGCATTTGTTTTTAGATGATAGAAAAGTGGTTTGATACCCATTCGGTCTCTGGCTAAAAACAGCCTCTTTTTATTTCTGTCCCAAATGGCAAAAGCAAACATGCCCACAAATCTATCAAGACAGCTGACCCCCCATTCACAATAGGCATTGAGAACAACTTCTGTATCAGTGGTGCTAAAGAACTGGTATCCTTTTCTTTGAAGGTCTTTCCGGATATTCATAAAATTGTAAATTTCACCGTTGTAAACGATCTGAAGTGATTTGTCTTCACTGGACATCGGTTGGTGGCCTGCATCTGACAAATCGATAATGGAAAGTCGCCTGTGGGCCAAGCCGACGCCGTGAACTCTATCGAAATACAGACCGGAGCTGTCTGGCCCTCGATGTGCCAATGCATTCAATGTTTCCGGTAGTTCATGTTCTAACTTATCAAAAGCATCTTGAGTTACAAATCCAGCTATTCCGCACATTAGGTTGTTCCCTTGAATGTTATCTGGAGCTTACCTTTTTAATCTCTTTCTGATGTTAGCTATTATGATGCGCTTGAGATATTTAGTTAGTGAAACCGGAATCAAGGTTATTAAAAATAAAGCGGGAATCAATTTCTTGCGGTATAGTTCAAAATAGCTCGCTATCTCTTTTTTTTCCATTTGGTGAAGGCGACCACTCAGACCGCCAGATCCATATTGTGATTTGTAAGTAAAAGATAGAGGTAGTTCCAGACGCCATGCCGGAAATTTGGAAAGTACGATTTCAAGCCACAGTTCATAATCCTCAGAATTCCCACGCTTTGTAGTAAAACGAAAGGGGCTTTCATTTTTAATCATGACTGAACGCGTATGAAAGCGATTGGAAAAAAGCTGTATTGAAGCCTTCACTTGGATTGCTTCCCATTTTTTTGGCAATTTAATAGAAGATAAATCCGTGTCAGTAGGAATCACAATACTTTGATGCCCCGTCATCAATACGTCGGGCCTCCTCTTCATCCAATCGTATTGGATTTCCAGTTTCATTGGGTGCCACGCATCATCCGCATCCAGGAAGGCAAGATATTCGCAGCTAGATATCTTCCGACCAGCATTTCGTGCGAAACCCGGTCCGCAATTCTGGCCAAGGTTAATAAGGATAGTTCTGAAAGCTTTCTCTTTTCGCGAGTTACATATGTCAATAATATTATTGGATGAGGGAAGAGAACTGCCATCGTTGATTATAATGACCTCTTTGGGCGTAAGGGTCTGTTCCTCTACGGATCTTAGTGCCCTAAGGATTGTGTCCTCGCAGTTGTAACAGGGAATGATTACACTAATAGAAGCAATTTTATTTTTAACGCTTTTTTGTGGCATTACGTACATTTTACAGTTCAGGAAATAGCCTTCCTGGGAGTCCAGATGCTGTGTATGTTTTTTGTCCAAAAAACCGCCAACTAAATTCATAAACGACTCTTCGCGCTGCGCGAATTCCCTTTTTTTTACCAAAGAGCAGACTACAGCAAGATATGATAATATTCCGGATAATTCTGCACAATGTTGTTTGAGAGTGCAATTTGGATGCAGCTACCAACAGATCCATCGAGCTTTTAGCGGTTTTTACACTTTTCGAAGACTTATGCTCTAAAGAATGGCTTAAGAGCTTATCTAGACGAATTTCATATGTATGTTCCCGTTGCGTCCTCTCAAAGCCTGAAATTGCAATCTGATCTCTTTTTTTAGGATGATAGATGTTATTCCTCATTTTGCGAAACTATTCCGACT
>DPLR01000593.1 GCA_003541895.1 Cytophagales bacterium
GCTGTCTGTTCAAAAATGCTTCCTGGTTTTGGTGAGCTGATGCGAGCCAAAAGTCTTATGTATGTACCTACGGCAATACTGTCGCGGCAAACGGCCGGAATCCGAAATCAGACTTTAATTGTAAATTTGCCGGGCAAGCCAAAGTCTATCCGCGAGTGCCTTGATGCAGTGTTCCCCGCAGTCCCCTATTGCATCGATTTGATTGGCGGCCCGTTTTTGGAATGCAATGAAGATGTTATCAAAGCATTTCGTCCAAAGTGATTTGTATTGAATGGCGAGAATAAAATACTATTACGATACCGAGACTTGTAAGTACGAGCGAGTAAAAACATCAACTTTGGATGTAGTGCTCAACGTGCTCGGCATAATTGCACTCACGCTTTCAATGGCCGTTGGTCTTCTTTTCATTGGCGGAAATTATTTTGAATCACCCCGGGAGTTGATGCTCAAAAATGAGGTGAAGGAATTAGAATTCTATTACCAAAGTTTGGAATCCGACATTCACAAGCTTGAACAACAACTGGCAAGCCTGGAGTACCGCGATGATAAAATCTACAGGGCCGTGCTTGGGGCTGAACCCATTGATAAAAATATTCGCGAAGGTGGAGCGGGCGGGTCTGATCGGTTTGAAGAAATACGAAATAAAAAAATCGACCACGATGAACTGATCATCAAAGTAGAAGAGTTGGTTAGCAAATTAAAACGTAAAGTCTACATTGAGTCAAAATCGCAAGACGATGTAGTAGCCCTGGCCGAGAATAAAGAAAAACTTTTTGCTGCCATTCCAGCGATTCAACCAGTGGCTAACAAAGAACTGATTGCGTTAGCCTCGGGCTACGGCATGCGCATACATCCAGTTTATAAAGTACTGAAACTGCACACCGGTGTAGATTTTGCTGCAACTATCGGAACACCAATTTATGCAACAGCTGATGGTACCATCGACAAACTTGAAGTTAGTTTTAGTGGATATGGAAAAGTAATTGAGATTGATCATGGCTTTGGCTATCGCACACGTTATGCACACATGCACGGCTTCGCAGTGTCGCAAGGCCAGCATGTAAAACGGGGGGATTTAATTGGCTATGTTGGCGATACCGGGCTTTCAACTGCGCCACATTTGCACTATGAAGTTTTCGTTAATGGACTAGTTGTTAACCCAGTTCACTATTTCTTCAACGACCTGAACCCGGCCGAATACGAAAAGATTATTGAACTTGCCTCGATCGAGAACCAATCGCTGGGAATGTAAAAAATTGGTTGCCTGATTACATAATTTGGAAATGTAATTTGTACTTTGTAGTTCATTCTGAATTTGAATTACATGCGATTCATTTTTCCTTTGGTATTGTTGATCGTTGTTCATTCTAATGTGAAGGCTCAAGGCTGCAGTGATGCGGGCTTCTGTACCATGGGCGCGATGAAACCCGATCAACCTTACAACAAAAGAATCGCTGTAAAACTTCGATCGATGGAAATCAGTTTTTATCGCGGAGAAACAACCCTCACCCCTATTGTTTATGTGGCTACAGCAGACATGAATTTTAGTCTCAATAGAAAAAACTCATTTCAAATAAAGGTTCCGTTTCAACATGTAGATGGCCACCTCGCTTCAACATCATCACTCAGTGATTTGTCATTGTGCTTCACCCGAAATTTTGTTTCATCAGATAAATTCGATCTGAATTTTTCGTTGGGAGGAAAAATCCCGACCAACAATTCCAATATGTCGGCACCAGACGGAAATGCGTTGCCTATGTATTATCAGACAAGTCTCGGCACCTGGGATGCGATATCTGGAATTTCGTTAATCAACAGGCATTGGTTGATTGCTACTGGGATTCAAATTCCACTCAACCAAAATAAAAATCAATTTGATTGGCATCGTTGGGATAACGGCCAGCCGGATGACTCGGTCCAATTTGCTTACGTAAAGCGATATCCGAATGCAACGAATTTGAAACGAGGAATTGATATCATGCTTCGAATAGAAAGAAATTTCAGATTTTCGAGATTCAATTTTTCAGTTGGGTTGTTACCCATTTACAGAATCACTCCAGATGTGATTACGAATGCTAAAGGAGTTCGAACGTCTTATGATTTGCAAGGTAATAAGGCGATGGGGCTTGCCATGTCTTGGATTACTACCGCTGGGTACAGCTTCAGCGTACGGTCAGCGATAAAATTATTAGTGGGCCATAAAATAACACAGCGGAATTTTAGTCCCGATGGATTAACTCGAGAATGGGTATCATCAATCACCTACATTTATCGTTTCTGATGAAGCCGCTCTCTTTAATCGCATTCGTTCTAATGGTGAGCCTTCCGCTTCACTCACAAAATCGGCTTGAATCAAAAATAGACTCACTCATCGCGCATGCCAATTATCAGCAAGCGATTGAGCTGATCCATTCGCAAGCAACCAAATCCATTCTTCTTCAAAACAAAGAAGCCGAAGCGCTGATGGGGTCGGGCAAACTTATCGAAGCCGAAAATATTTTAGTAAAACTTTCCAGTGATGATCCGTTTACAAAAGCAATCACCCAGAATAATTTAGGATACTTGGATTTGCTTAAAGGAAGGTATGACTTGGCACAAGACCACCTTGAAAAAGCGCGCGATGGATTGAAAGAAAGTGGAAAAGATAATTCTAAAGAAGGAGCCAAATGCTTCGCCAACTTAAGTCTGCTTTACTGGAGCACGGGTAAATTCAATCAGGCAGAAGAAAATGGATTGATCGCACTTCAAGTGCGACAAACT
>DPLR01000453.1:0-331 GCA_003541895.1 Cytophagales bacterium
TTCTGAAAATTTTCACATTTGAAAAAAATAGAGCAACCTACTAAGTCATCAAGGCTATTGCTTCTCATCACCGGAGTTCGGTGAACGTATGGCTTAATTCGCTCGTGCGCTTGTTCGATGGAAATTCTAGTTATCATCCGTTAGTGAAATTTTTATTGAAGTTATTTTCATTTACCTCCCAAAAATAGGTTGGTTATCCCATAACTTTTTCTCCAAGATTTAAATACTTCTAAAGCCTTAGACTTGAATTTAAACAATGATATTGTTGTGATCTTTCTTGATTAATTTTGACCAACAAATTTTTACCCATGAGCCTTAAACAAAAAATCGA
>DPLR01000453.1:485-4859 GCA_003541895.1 Cytophagales bacterium
GCAATCTTGTTGATGTTTACCGAAAGGCGTGTCATTTAAGTAGAAGTTCTATTAATTTCGCAACAACAAATTTACAAAAGACCATGAGCCTTAAACAAAAAATCGACAGCGATATTAAAACAGCAATGCTTGCCAAAAACAAAGAAGAACTTGAAGCTTTGCGAAGCATTAAGTCAATGATCTTGCTTGAAGAGACCAAAGGTGGAAGCGGTGAAGTCAGCTCTGATGCCGAAAACAAGTTGTTGATGAAGGCTGCCAAGCAACGAAAAGAATCGGCCGAGATCTTTCAAAAAGAAAATCGCGATGATTTAGCTAAACGCGAATTATTTCAGCTAGAGGTTATCAGTCGTTATTTGCCCAAACAACTCTCGGCAGAAGAAATTGAAACTGCGTTAAAGAACATTGTTGCGCAGGTAGGCGCCAAGGGGCCACAAGACATGGGCAAGGTGATGGGCGTTGCAACCAAACAACTTGCCGGCCAAGCCGATGGGAAAATAATTTCTGAACTCGTAAAAAAACTTCTCGCTTCTTGAGTAAGATTGACATCGTACTTTCGCTGCTGCTCATCCTGGGTGCATACTTGGGTTATAAGCGTGGCTTTTTGGCAGAGCTTTTTTTTGTTGCCGCCTTAATTCTTGGCGTACTCATGAGCTTTAGGTTTATGGGATGGGTGATGGATTATCTGCACAAACAATTCAATGCTGATACCGTTTTTCTTCCCTACTTATCTTTTCTCATTATTTTTTTTGCGGTGGTGATAGCCGTGATTTTTATCGGCAAAAGAATTCACCACCTAATGGACGACACATTTTTGGGAAGGGTGGACGCCATTGCGGGGGCAATTCTTGGAATCATAAAATATGCCTTTGGTGCCAGTGTTTTACTTTGGATTTCTGTTAGAATGGGTCTGAAATTACCCGACCACTGGACAAATGGTTCTTGGATCTATCCTGAAGTCCTTTCATTTGCGCAGAAAGTATCCAACTTCTTCGCTAATTTTCTTCCATTTCTCAAAGAAACATTCAAGCGGTTCTAAGGTTCAGTTTTTTTTGCTTACTTATCAGAAAATTGAGGAGAAATGGCGCTTCAAGTCAAGGAAAAAGAAGGGTTTAAATTTGTAGACGAAGGTCATGGGCAAGTGCTGATGTTACTTCATGGTTTGTTTGGAGCTTTAAGCAATTGGGAAGGCGTAGTGAACCACTACTCAAAACATTTACGAGTCGTCATACCCATGTTGCCCATTTACGAAATGCCAATTAAGGAAGCTGGGCTAGTGGGCTTACGTGATTTTACCGAGCGGTTTGTTGATATGATGCAGCTTGATAACATGATCATCATGGGTAATATGCTGGGTGGCCATGTTGGCATACTTTACACACTGCAAAATCCTACTAAAGTTTCTAAACTGGTATTGACCGGAAGTTCAGGTTTATTTGAAAGTACCATGGGCGGATCTTATCCGCGAAGAGGAAGTTACGATTATGTTCGCGAACGCGTGGCGTACACCTTCTACGATCCTAATGTTGCTTCGAAAGAATTGGTCGATGAAGTTTTTGAAACGACCAAGAGCATTCCAAAATGTATGCGAATAGTTGCCATCGCGAAATCCGCGCAGCGCAATAATCTCGCTCTTGAATTGCCAAATATTAAAGTTCCAACATTGCTGGTTTGGGGCTTGAACGATACCATTACACCACCTATGGTTGGTCATGAATTTAATCGCCTCATTCCAAACTCAGAGTTGAAATTCATTGATAAATGTTGCCACGCCCCAATGATGGAGCACCCTGAAAAATTCAATCGCTTGGTAGAAGATTTCTTGATGAATAAAAATTAAAATGATTGCAGAAGAATTAATCAACCACATGATTCCGCCATTGAAGGTGACGGATGACGCGCACAAAGCCATTGTGTGGATGGAGGAATTTCGCTGCAACTTTCTACCCGTGGTTGACGGTGGCCTGTTGAAAGGATTTATCTCTGAGGAAATCATTTTAGAATCGAATGACATCGACAAAGACCTTTCACAATTTGAATTGATTGGCAAAGAATGCACCGTTGGTTTGGATTCGCATTTTTACGATATACTCAAAGCAGCGGCACAGTATAAACTGCAAATGGTTTGCGTAGTAGATGAGCATGGAAAGTACGCTGGAGTAATCACTCTTCAAGACATCATGACTTCATTTGCTCAAACAGCAGCTGTGCAAATGCCAGGGGCAGTGCTTGTTTTGTCAATGGATTTAATCGATTATTCTTTGGCGGAAATTTGCCGCTATGTAGAAGAAAATAATGCTAAGGTTATAAGCAGCCTGATGTTTGAAGATCCGCTAGATAAAGGGAAAATAAAAGTTACACTGAAGATCAATCAAATCGATCTTACCAGAATAGTGGCTACGCTTGAGCGATTCGGTTACCGTGTGATAGGTCAATATCAAGAAACGCCAAGTTCAACTTCTGGTGAGCAAGAACGATTAGAAATGTTGATGAAGTACTTAGACATGTAACCAGACACAAGATGCGAATTGGCATTCATGGCAAAGACTCTCAAAATAAATCTTCAAGGTTTGTATTAAGGATATTGAGCGCCCTTCAAGAAAATAATATTGAGACTTGGGTTTCTGATAAATTTTTGAAACAAGTTAAAACGCCACACATCAATGATTTTAAGCTCAAAGTTTTTGATCATTCCGTCAATCTTAAAAATCTAGATTTTTTTCTTTCGCTAGGCGGTGATGGCACTTTGCTTGATTCTGTTACCTATATCGGAAAATCAGAAATTCCTATTCTTGGAATTAACACAGGTCGACTTGGGTTTTTGGCTACCAATAGTCGTGAGGATTCAGAATCAGAAATCGATGCTCTTATAAAAGGTGATTTTGAAATTGATACACGTACGGTTTTAAAATTAACATCATCTCCTCACCTCTTTGGTAAATTGAATTTTGCCCTGAACGATTTTACGATCATAAAAAAAGACACATCCGCCATGATCACAGTTCATGTGTTTGTTGATGGTCAATTATTAAATTCATATTGGGCTGATGGCGTGATTGTTTCAACACCTACTGGTTCAACAGGATATTCGTTAAGCTGTGGTGGCCCACTTGTTTCTCCCAAATCGGAGAGTTTTATCGTAACACCCGTTAGCCCACACAATTTAGGAACGAGACCGATTATAATTTCAGATAAATCAGAAATCACCTTTCAAATTGAAGGAAGGAGCAAAAAATACCTTGTTTCACTCGATTCGCGATTTGAAACAATTGATGAATCAGTAAAATTGAAAATCAAAAAAGAAAGGTTTCATGTAAAACTTATTCAGCTTCGGGGTCAGCATTATTTTAATACGCTGAGGCAAAAACTCAATTGGGGCTTAGATATTCGCAATTAGCTTGCCTTCCATCTGAAACTATTTAGCAACACGATTTAAAAAATCTTTCTACTTTAGTACCTTTGCAAGTTGGCTATTATTTCAATGCTTATGAGGAAGTTATCTTTTGGCCTGGTTACATGTTTGCTGGTGATATTTTTTTCGCTTGAATCTTATGGTCAGTTCAACCGGAAAATGATCAAGAGAAACAATAAGCGTATTGCTTCATATACGGGAAAGAAAAAGTTTGGCCGCGAACATGTTTATTCTGGTGTTGGCTTTTCATTGAATGCCCTCAATTATTATGGTGATCTCTCACCATTGCCAAGTAAATTCAGCACCGATATTTCTTTTACAAAACCAGGGTTAGGTATATCTTTTTTTCATCGTTTTGGCCCGAGGTATACTTTAGTTGGTCAGTTTATGTATGGAACATTGAAGGGTTCAGATGCTGAATCTGCAAAGGGTTCTGATGGGCCATTTCGTAAGGAGAGAAATCTTTCGTTCAGAAATAGAATCAAAGAGTTATCTGTAACTGCCTATTTTGATTTATTTGAAAACAATGGAACGTACATCAGCCGCGTAAAGTGGACCCCTTATGTTTTCATTGGTTTAGCTGCTTTTCTTCATAATCCTCAAGCTCAAGAGCCTGCAAAATTTTTAGATGGAACCGTTAATCCGAATGCTGGCAAATGGGTAAATCTTCAACCACTTGGTACGGAGGGTCAACATTCCACTTTGTCTTCTACCGATGTTAACCACGGAATCAAACCATACAGTTTATTGCAGGTTGCTATACCATTTGGCGTGGGCGCTAAAAAAAAAAAAAAAAATGGTGTTTTTTTTTTTTTTTTTTTGTTTGTTGTGTTTCTTTCTTTTTTTTTTTTTTATTTTGTTTTTTGTTTTTTTTTTTTTTTTTTTTTTTTGTTTTTTTTGTTGTTTTTTGTGTTGTTGTTTTTTTTTTTCTTGTTTGTGTTGTTTGGTTGTTGTGTGGTGTGTAT
>DPLR01000613.1 GCA_003541895.1 Cytophagales bacterium
GGCGCTTAAAACAGAAAATAATAATTCTTTAACCCCTACATCAAAGCCCATTGATTCACTTGAGTTGCAAAACCAAAGTCAGCCTAAACAAACCGGGGTTGCAGATGAATCGAAGAAGGAAATTAATAAGCCTTCGCCCGAGAAAAGCAAAAAGTCAGATGAGGGTTACATAGCGGTAACACCAAAAGTAAAAAATGAAATTCAACAGATCGATGCAAAGACAAACACCGAATCAAAAGTTGAAAATAAAGAACTCAAAGAAAACCTTCAGGAGGTAGCTTCAGCGCCCGTGAATCCTCTTGAAATACAGACGCAAGATTTGAAAGCGGAGAAAATGCCAACCGCTAAAATGAATCGGGCAGTTAGTAAATCAGAGCAATTAAGTGGGGCTGGCCTTGCCAAGCGGCAGAGCTTTACTATCAAATCAATTTCAGGCAAAGTTGTTTCGGCAGATGATGGCACTGCGCTGCCGGGAGTGAATGTAGTTGTCGATGGCACAAGCCAAGGTACGGTTACGGATGCGAATGGATCATTTAATATTCAAGTTTCTGACGATCAACAAAAGCTTGTTTTTTCTTTTGTAGGAATGCAGACGAAAGAAGTTGAATTAAAAGGGAAGGACAAGTTGGATATTGAAATGAATGCCGATGCTTCACAGTTGAGTGAAGTGGTGGTGGTAGGATATGGTATTTCGAATCAGGATCGATCAGAGCCAATCATTTTATTGGCTTACCCAGTAGGCGGTGCCAAGGCTTATGATAAATATTTAGAGACCAGTGTGCACTACCCCGAGGAGGCATTGAAGAACAATGTAAAAGGAAAAGTGAAAGTTGAATTTGTATTGCATGCGGATGGAAGTTTTGATCAGTTCAAAGTACTAAGGCGAATAGGTTTTGGGTGTGAGGAAGAATTGATCCGCCTAATTAAAGAAGGTCCAAGATGGTTTCCGACCACAGAAAATGGCAACCCTGTTGAGAGCCATGTGCGCGTGGGCTTAAAGTTTGATCCCACAAAAAATGGGAGATGAGTTCTCAAATAAAAAGTTCCTTTTAATCCAGTATTAATTTATATTTTTGGGCAACTATCCCTAACCTAATTTTTCATGAGTTTATTTATAAAGAAACCTCTTGATCAACTTTTGAAGATGGCCTCTGATCCATCAAAAGGACTTAAGCGAACTTTGGGTCCTGGTAACTTAGTCGCCCTTGGTATTGGTGCCATCATTGGCGCTGGGCTGTTTGTTCGGACTGCAGCAGCAGCGGGGGAACATGCGGGAGCCGCTGTAACACTTTCTTTCATTTTTGCTTCGATAGGTTGTGCTTTTGCTGGCCTATGTTATGCTGAGTTTGCTTCAATGATTCCGGTGGCAGGAAGTGCATATACCTATGCGTATGTAACAATGGGAGAATTTGTGGCTTGGGTCATTGGATGGGCTCTGGTACTTGAGTATGCATTAGGTGCTGCTACTGTATCAATTGCATGGAGTGAATTTCTTAATAAGCTTTTAGGAGGAGCAATTCCTTATGAATGGTGTCATTCACCGTTTCAGAAAATATTAGATGGAGATGTAATGAGGTACGGAATAATGAATGCTCCTGCGTTAATCATCCTTTTGGCATTGTCTTTATTGCTAATAAAAGGTATGCAGGAATCAGCTGTCTTCAACACCATTATAGTTATCGTAAAAGTGGCTATAGTTGTTACCTTCATTGCTGTGGGTTGGCAGTTTATTAATCCAGCAAACCATACCCCTTACCTGATTCCAGCAGATGCAAAACCTGCATTGCTTCCGGATGGTAGTACGTATTCCTATGAGTCGATCTGGGATCACGGCTGGTTTGGCGTAATAGCAGGTGCCGGGGTAGTTTTTTTTGCATTCATTGGATTTGATGCGATCTCAACAGCAGCTCAGGAGTCGAAGAATCCTAAAAAGGATATGCCAATCGGTATTCTGGGTTCATTAGTTATTTGCACAATTTTATACATCCTGTTTTCATATGTTCTGACAGAAGTTGCGCCATTCACAGATTTTATGCTAAAAGGCAAAGAAGCCTCAGTGGCTTACGCTATAGATGCCTATATGCCCGGTTACCACTGGCTTTCAACGTTGGTGACTGTAGCAATTCTCGCAGGATTTTCTTCAGTAATACTTGTAATGTTAATGGGGCAATCAAGGGTGTTCTACTCCATGGCTCTTGATGGCCTGCTTCCCAAAGTTTTTTCTGCGCTTCATCCTAAATTTAGAACCCCTTACAAATCAAATGCGCTATTATTTGTTTTTGTTGGATTGATTGCAACACTTTTGCCGGGTGACATTACAGGTGATTTGACTAGTATTGGAACTTTGTTCGCATTTGTATTAGTATGTGCTGGCGTGTTGGTAATGCGAAAGGCAAATCCAGATGCGGTTCGTTCATTCAAAACACCTTGGGTCCCCTTCGTGCCGATTATGGGAATTCTTGTTTGTTCTGCGATGATTATAGGACTGGACTCTGTAACTCAATTAGTGGCATTCATTTGGCTGATCATCGGTTTGGTAGTCTATTTCTTATATAGCAAAAGGAATAGTCTTTTGCGAAATCCAAAGGTCAATTAATTATTTCGTCAGATATTTTCAGGGTTGATCCATCAAGATCAATCCTGTATTGTATTAATGGCCGGGAGGCGGGGCCACCCATCGGTTGACCATCCGAAAAATTAAAACTCGAACGACAGCAATTGCAAATCATAAAAAGGGATGAACCATCTACCTGCACTAAACCGCACGGATCATTGGGGTGGTGCGAACAAGCGCGTTCGTAGGCTAGATAAGTGTTGTCATTTTGCCGATAAAGAATAATTCCCTTCCAGCTTCCTTCAACATAAACGAAACCACCGTCCAATTTTAATCTTTGAAATTGAGGGTAATTCAAATTGATAGTAATGGTTGGAAATGCTATTTGCGAGAACGCAGATGTACTGCCCCACAAGAGCAAAGCAGTAATGATTATTTTGAATTTATTTTTTTTCATAATCGTAATATCCTTTTCCCGTCTTCTTGCCCAATTTTCCTGCCGCTACTTTTTCTTCTTGAATAGCACTTGGCTTGAAGCGTTTCACATTTCCGAATGCTTCGTACATCTGCCGGCTCACTTCTAGATTCACATCGTTGCCAATCAAATCCATCAACTCAAAAGGACCGAGTTTAAAGCCAGCGGATTTTGTGAGAGCATCAATTGTGCCAATATCAGCCACATTTTCTTCGAGCAATTTCAAAGACTCTAAGTAATAATGTCTCGCCACACGATTAACGATAAAGCCCGGAGAATCTTTTACAACCACCGGAGTTTTTTCGAGCGATCGGATGAAGTTCACCATTTCTGGCATTAGCTTTTCATTTGTCTTTTCACCGGCAATAACTTCCACTAATTTCATGAGCTGTGCGGGGTTGAAAAAATGCAGGCCAAGAAATCGCTCGGGACGTTTCAAATCGTTACCAATTTTTGAAACTGAAAGTGATGAGGTGTTTGTAGCTAAAATGGTTTCAGCTTCATTTATCTTCTCTAAATCAGAAAATATTTTTTGTTTTAATTCTAACTTTTCAACTACCGCCTCAATGATCAGATCGGCTTTAAGATTTTCTGGAGAGCACAATTTTATTTTGGAGAGGGCATCAGCTTTTTTTTCTTCTGTTGATTTTCCTTTGGCAATGGCTTGATCAAAATTTTTGCTGATGTTTTGGATGGCGCGTTGAAGAATATCAGAATTAATATCGCCCAATAAAATAGTGTACCCGGCCATTGCACAAGCCTGTGCAATACCTTGCCCCATCGAACCCGCACCAACAACGCCAACCGTTTTTATCGGTTGCATTAAATAACGGTTTTGAACTGCTTCAAAAAGCGAATATCATTTTCTGAATAAAGTCGGAGATCGTTAACGCGGAAAAGCAATTGCGTAACGCGCTCAATGCCCATACCAAATGCAAAGCCTGTATATTCCTCTGGATCAATATCGCAATTTTTTAAAACGTTGGGGTGCACCATTCCTGAGCCGGCAATTTCAACCCAACCACTATACTTACAGATGTTACAACCTTTCCCTTTACAGATCAAACAAGAGATATCAATCTCAGCGCTTGGTTCGGTAAAAGGGAAAAACGAAGGGCGGTATCTGATCTTGATGTCTTTGCCATACATCTCTTGCGCGAAGTGATAAAGGGTTTGTTTCAAATCTGCGAAGCCAACATTCTTGTCAACGTACAAACCTTCCACCTGGTGAAAGAAACAATGCGCGCGCGCAGATATCGCTTCATTGCGATACACGCGACCCGGCATGATTGACCTGATCGGTGGTTTCTGTTGTTTCATCAATCGAATCTGAACGTTCGAGGTGTGCGTGCGCAAAAGAATGTCAGGATTTTTCTCAATGAAAAAAGTATCCTGCATTTCGCGGGCCGGATGGTTCGGAGGGAAATTCAATGCAGTGAAGTTGTGCCAATCATCCTCAATCTCTGGGCCATCGGCTACATTAAAACCTAGCCGCTCAAATACTTCAATAATTCTATATCGCGTTAAACTTAATGGATGTTGATTGCCTAGTTTATTTGGGATAACCGGTAATGAAAGATCCAATTGTTCAGAAGATTCACTCGAAGCGTTTTCTAATTCACTTTGCGAACTTTTAAATTTCCCTTCGGCCAATTGCTTCAGATCATTCAATAGCTTGCCCACTTTCTTTTTTTCTTCAGGCGAGGCAAGTTTCAGGTCGTCAAAGAGCGATGGGATCAACCCTTTTTTGCTGATGAATTTTAAACGGAAATTTTCAAGTGTTTCTTTAGATGAAACAACGAACGAAATTACTTCCTGTTCAATCGATTTTATTTTCTGTTCCATTGGCATTGGGCGTTCGCTGCTGTGCATATCTCAAAATGAAATTGATAATGAGGCAAAGCACTATAACAACCCCCAAAATTAACAGATCATTTTGTTTTCTGAGAGTCCACGCAAAAACAATCATCACAATATTTATTGAAGCCATGATCAGCACGGCCTTCGAGTGAGAGAGTCCCAATTTTATAAATTGATGATGCAAGTGATTTCGGTCGGCATGAAATGGAGAAAGTCCTTGCCGTATCCGTAAAATAATTACCCGAAGAGTATCAAACACCGGAATAATCACCACACAGATAGCAGAACCAATGGAGGAACTCATTTTGTATGGATGACCTTCGGTCAAATTGTAATTTGTATTGATAAACAAAATGGCCAAATAGGATAGCAAGAACCCGATCATCAACGCTCCAGTATCGCCCATGAAAATTTTTGAAGGTTCCCAGTTGAAAATGAGAAATGCAAGAATGGCACCCGCAAATGTAAACGAGATCAAGCTTGCCACACGATGTTCAACGCCATAAAACCACAACCCGAAAGTGACTAGGCAAATCATACCTACCGTTCCAGCCAAGCCATCAAGCCCATCGATGAGGTTGTATGCATTCGTGAGAATAATTATTGTGAATACACTGATGATCCAGATCACTATCTCGGGAATTTCCGGCAGTGCTAAAAGCCCGTAAGATGAATTTAATGTTGTTCTATTAAAAAAGACCAACAACATCACCGGCAAAAACTGACTGAATAATTTTTGAGTGGGTGTGAGTGCCAAAGCGTCATCGCGCAAGCCAATAAGGGCCATTAACAAAAGGGAAATGAAAAAATATTTGTACAGGGTCAATTCAGCAAATGACAAGCCGAGTAGCAGGGCAATGCTGGCGCCAAATAAGATGGCCAACCCACCAATGGATGGTTTGTAAGCAGAATGGATTTTATGCGATCCAGGCGAATCGAACAAACGCCATTGCGTGAGCAGTTTGATCAAAACTGGGAACACCAGAAACGCAATCAGAAAGGCAATGGCTGTATAAGAAAAAAGGGAAATGATACTGATTAGGTTTAGTTTGTGCCCGAAGTTAATTCATCGACAGAAATAATGGTAACTCTGAATTTTTAAACGGACTTACTTCTTTTTCAATTCATCAAATTTGTTGGTTGCCACTTTTTTAGGAAACATGTTATTATTGAGGTTGATGTCGCCCGTATCTGTGTTGGGGTCAATCATTATACCTGTTACTTCTTTTTCTTTGATAAAAACTTTTGTCACTTGCTTTTCATTTTCGATCCAAATTTCTGCAGGTATTTTTTCAATTTCCTGTGTGCCATCAGCAAATGTCCACTGAATAATAATTGGCGCGATTAGTCCACCCTTGTTAGTAAAAGTCAATTCATACAGATTCTTGTTCTCAAGGCTTCCTTTGATTTTCTTATCATCGATTCTGCTTCTGAATTCACCATAGGAATTTTTATCTGTATCAAGAACGGTGATTTCTTGTGGGCCACTACTAAAATCGTTTGTATTCTTTTGATCTGATTTCACCAAATCACCTTTCACGGTTTTCACATTTTTGTTTTCCACGTCTTTTACTTCGGCCTTCAAGCGAAACCATTTTACGTTGTTCAGTTCGATGTCAACATGATCAACACTGTAAAACCAACCACGCCAAAACCAGTCGAGGTCTACGGCCGATGCATCTTCCATCGTCCTGAAAAAATCGGCTGGCTTCGGATGTTTGAAAGCCCAACGTTGCGCATATTCTTTTAAGGCTTTATCAAATAATCCTGGGCCCATAACTGTTTCGCGAAGCATGGTTAGTGCAGCCGTTGGTTTAAAGTATGAGTTGTAACCATAATCACTGCCCGGCACATTGTCTGCACTCCACATAATTGGCCTCATTTTATTTTTATCGCCTTGTAAATAATTGGCCATGCTTTTGGGCGAGCCGGTGCTGATGTCTATATCCGGGTAACGTTCGCGTTTTGTTTCGCGCTCTAAAAACGAATTCAAACCTTCGTCCATCCATCCCCATTGGCGTTCGTCAGAGTTGACGATCATCGGAAAAAAATTGTGGCCCACTTCATGCACGATTACACCTACCATTCCTTCATACGTGCGGTGAGAATAAGAGCCATCTTTATTTGGTCTTCCGTAGTTAAAGCAGATCATTGGGTATTCCATTCCTTGATGGGCTGTATGAACAGAGGTTGCCACCGGATACGGATAGTCAAGTGTTCTTGATGAATAGACTTCTAACGTATTTTTTATGGCGCGTGTAGATTCTTTGCCCCACAAGGGATTTCCTTCTTTCGGATAGAACGACTGTGCCAATGGAGTTTTGTCGTTGATCTTTACGGCCATGGCATCCCAAATAAATTTTCGCGATGAAGCAAAAGCAAAATCGCGAACGTCTTGAGCCGAAAACACCCAAGTGCTTTTCTTCTTTGAACGCGATTTTTCTTTGACCACTGCTTCTTCTTGTGGTACAATCAATACGGGCTGATCAAAAGTCTTTTTTGCTTTTTCAAAACGCTCAAATTGAGTAGGCGTTAAAACTTCTTTTGGGTTTTGTAATACTCCGGTAGCGCCAATAATGTGATCAGACGGAACTGAAATCTTTACTTTATAATTTCCAAAGGGAAGAGCAAACTCTCCTTGCCCGAAAAACTGTTTGTTTTGCCAACCTTCGTAATCATCGAACACGCACATGCGCGGAAACCATTGGGCTTCTGTGTAGAGATAATTTCCATCGTCAGCAAAATATTCGTAACCACCTCGCTCGTCAAATTTCAATCGATCCTTCTCTTTATAACTCCACTCAATTTTGAAACTGTATTTCTCTCCCGTTTTAAGTGGAGTTGGCAAATCGATGCGCATCATGGTGAAGTTCACCAAATAGGCGAGGGGCTTTTCGGTGGCCGCTTCTTTAACTGATCTAATGGTAAATCCTCCTTGATAATCGAATGTCTCGCCTGCCAATGGGAAATAACGCGCAGGAACGGAATCTCGAACAAAATTGGTGGCTGTTTTATCAGTCATGTTTCCTTTCGACAGATTATTCTGATCCAACTGCAGCCACAAATAATTCAAAATTTCGGGTGAGTTGTTGAAATAAGTTATAGTCTCTTTGCCGGTGAGAACTTGTGTGTCGTCATTAAGCTCAACATCGATTTCGTAGTCGGCTCGTTGCTGCCAATAATTTTCACCGGGCGCACCCGATGCCGTGCGATAACTGTTGGGTGTGGGCAACAACTGATCAAGCTGCTCAAATTTACCCGACCACTTTTTGTCTTGGGCAAATAGCTGAACCGAGAAAAGCAAAAACAAATAGACAAACAAATTCTTCATAGGTATCGATAAAAATTAAAAGCATTCAACCAATTAAGGTTGAATGCTTTTAAATGAAAACGTAAAATTAATTAGATTTTTTCTTCAGTTCTTCAAACTTTGAAGGTTGTGCTGCACGTGGGAAAACGTTGTCATCGGTATTAACATCGGTGGTTTCTTTCATTGGATCAACCGACACACTCACCACTTCTTTTGACTTCGCAAATGACTTAGTGAATTTGTTTTCGTTGAGGCGCCAGATTTCAGCTGGTATGCGGTCAATCTCCTTCGATCCATCTTTGTAAGTCCACTCAATAATTACAGGCATCACCAAACCACCTTTGTTTGAAATGGTAACTTCATAGATGTTTTTGTCTTCAAGCTTATTGATAATGGCCTTATCGTCTATCCTGCTTCTGAACTCGCCATAAAATCTATCATTGGTTGGCAACACCGTAATGTAAGTGGGGCCATTCGAGAAATCATTTACGGCCTTATCAGAATTTCCGGTAGCTAAATCTTTAGTGGTAACATTTTTTTCTTTGCCTTCCAGGTTGGTCTTTTCGGTTTTCACTTTAAACCATTTCACTTTATCTACGGTCATGTCAACATTGTCGGTTGAATAGTACCAGCCGCGCCAGAACCAATCAAGGTCAACGGCAGAGGCATCTTCCATCGAACGGAAAAAGTCGGCTGGCTTGGGGTGTTTAAATGCCCAACGTTGTGAATATTCTTTAAAAGCTTTGTCAAAAAGTTCTGGCCCCATGACAGTTTCGCGAAGAATGTTTAATGCAGTAGCACACTTCGCATATTGCTCGTTTCCAAAATTTTGACGCACAACAGTTTCTGAATTCACCATCAATGGTCGTTTCAAATCGGTGGCACCTTTCATATAAGGAACAAGGTTAGCAGCTGGTCCTCTTCCCAAAGGAATTTCAGGATAATTCTCCGCGCGTGTTCTATGCTCTAAAAATGAATTCAAG
>DPLR01000017.1 GCA_003541895.1 Cytophagales bacterium
GGATTGATTGATGATTCATGTTCTCTAAACCAACGCGCATCAATTACGACACTGTTAATATCATTGCGGGCTTTTGCCTTCGATACGCAAAACGATTCGTAGGTTTTATATTTATCCTTAAAAATGGATGTGAATGCCTTAAAAAGAAATTCCGTCTCTCCTCGCTTACCAGTATTGTTTTTGAGTATTTTCTCCCAGACAGCACGGAGTTTAGCGCAAATTGTTATTTGCTCAGGTGTTAATCGTCTATCTTGCTTATATTCTTCTTTGAAGTTTATGAAATCTTTTTCATTAGCCTCTTGAAGGAGATTGTTATAATACTCTTGCTGCGAATTATGTTGCTCTTCATTGAGCAGTGATCTTAAATGAGATTCAGAAGGAAGTTTTGTAAGGGTTGATTTGGGTATAGAATTATATTCAATAAACGGCTTTAAATCAAAATACTTTTTAACACAAGATTTTCGGCAACTCCATTTAGAAATCAATTTCTCCGATACTCCGTTTCCTTTCAGAAATGAGTACGAGACAAAGAGTCTTTTATCGTCCGATAACCTAATGCCGTTCATCTTTTGTAAAGCGTTACTCGATTTGCTTTAGGAGGTTTTTTTTCTTTCTGGATATTTTGGCTGCTATCTTAAGAGCAATCATTTGAATATGACTGCTTACAATTTTTCCGGTAAAGTAATCGGAAACTTCTTTCCTGCTCACTCCAGCTCTCTCGGCTATTACTTTGCAGTAACCGCGAGGAATTCTTTTTCGTAATTCTTGCGGTGTCATGATAAACTGATTTTATCAGTTAAGTTTTTTTTCTCTTTCTTTAATTCAACAATTAGCTCCAGCGCAGCCATTTCAATTCTGTGGCTGTTTGTTTTCCCTCTCATGAAATGAGATACTGATTTCTGAGTTACGCCTACTCGTTGAGCAATGACCTTGCAATAGCCCATCGGAATTTGTTGGCGGATTTCTTGTCTAGTCATAATTTTTATTACTTTTATATGGTTAATCGTGATTCAAATATAGGTTATAAAAAATATAACCTGCAAGTCTTGTTAAAAAGTAATTTTTATTATAACCATGTACGTAGGCAAAAAAATAAAACATCTACGATCCAAATTGAACTTTAGCCAAGCAGAATTTGCGGGCGAGATAGGCGTATCCCAAGCCTATTATTCAGGCATTGAGAGCGGCAAAAAGAAGATTAGTAAGAAGTTAATTGAGAAAATAACGAGCAAGTGGAATGTCTCTCCAAAATATTTCTCTGAAGCGACCGACCTCACATTACCAAAAGAATTGGGGGGTAAAATTGGGGGTGTAATTGGGGGGTATAACACACTCGGAAAAGATAACCTTTTCATTTTTTTTGACGATCTTAGAAAAGACGAGCCTGAATTAGACAAGTTACTTGTAATGTTTCAACGGATGGAGAATAATTGTATTGAGATCAACGACATTTACAGAAAGAACTTTCATTCTGCATTCAATGATTTGTATTTCATTAAGGCGGATAATTATGCTGACTTCAAGGTAAAAGCTATTAATCACTTGAAATTGTTTTTGAAGTATGAAAAGGCCATTGAGCCACTTTTTAAAGCAATGGAAAAATTTCTTAAGACCGATTTTCCACGAGTCAAGAGTTGAACCAATTTAATTCTAGATAGATGTACGAGGACTATTCTCTAAGGCATTTTAATGAGCACTTTGAAGGTGAGTTTAACTCGTATTCGATAACTGCGAAAAGATCATTATTGAAATCTGCTTTGAGGATTGTTGCTCACGATTGGCGAGCGGATTATCTTACAGCCATCATTAATTTAAAATGGTCGCGGGATTTAGTTTTAATGAATCCTCCATCAATTGAAAATTAAGAAAGGACATTTGTTGAGCGAATAGAAGGAAATCTGGGGGCGATGAATTTACAACTTCATTGAAATTATTCCTTTATGAAAAAACTAGTCTCAATTATCGCGATTCTCCTTAGTTGCAGCGACAAGCCATCACAAGAGAAGTACATTGTAACAAATCTTCCGGCAGGGATAAGGATTTACAATTTCCATGAAGCGTATAATAAGCCCACTGGTCAGTACATTCTTTCATTCACCATGAAGAATGAAACCGGAAATAAAATCGATTATCCGCAAATCAATGTTGATCTTTACCTGAATGAAAAGCACGAAGGCACAGCTACAAGTGGTCCGGGAACATCACTTGAAAATAATCAGGAAGGCACTTGCTCCATCTTGTGGATTTTTCCGAATGAGAAACCTGATAAATTGATCTTTAAGTTTATCAAAATATGAAAGCCTACAGTTATTTAAATCAGCATGTTGAAAAAACGCTTAAGTGGCTTACGCGGATGAATTTTTCTAAAGCAGTTGATAGCTGCAAAGAATATGCACCTCAAAGTATGCTTTACTTCATGCAGTTGTCCAACAAGAAATTTATAGTTGTGAGTCATTCAAACTATAAGCGAGGGAAAAATATTAGTCAGGGATTTGATCTTTGGATTGCAGAGTACGACCGCGCGAGTGATATTGGAAATAAAAAGGCTACTTCCATGTCAAATGTAAAATCAGCTATTCATTTGCCAGAGGACTCCAAACTCATAAATGATCTTTCAACAAAAGTGGGGGGGTAATCTGGGGGGTACTTGGGGGGGTGATCAAAAAAGGCAGTCACACACTATTCGTTTTCAGAGCATAATTGAATGGAGCTAAGTCTCTTATCATTCAAATTTTCGCAATTAATTCACCTTAAATTAAACCTAATTGAAGTTGTTTTAATTTTATGCGTGTCCTTTCACCCCCCACATTTTTCTATAAAACCTTTAAATAAACTCATTTCGTGCATTTTTTGCACTTTTTATACTTTACTCTTTACTTAATTATATGAATACCCCCCTCACAGCTGTAATCAAAATTTGTAAACCACGGCCTCGTAGGGTCGAAGGGTTATTGAATCTTTATTCGCAATAACAGGAGCTTCATTGTAATTGAACAAAACTGCTTTCGTATTAGCATCGACAGAAACGGCTGCGTTTGCATTTGAGTCAGAGAAATTTAAGACGATCAAGAATTTTTCTCCGTTGTCTTCGCGTGTGTAGGCGTAAATTTTTTCATTGCCTTTGTCGAGCAACGTGTATTTGCCGTAAACAAGTGCCACGTTGTTTTTTCGAAGCTCTGTTAACTTCCTGAAATAATTCAAACAGCTGTTGGCATCTTTTTCTTGTGCAGCTTCATTGATGGTTGTGTAATTGGGATTGACTTTAATCCAAGCTGTGCCAGTGGTGAATCCGGCATTTGCAGTTCTGTCCCATTGAAAAGGAGTTCTTCCATTATCGCGGCAGTCGAACTTCAATCGCTCGAGTAATTTATTTAAATCGCCCCCATTTTTTTTCTGGTACAAGTATTCATTGTGCGTTGGCACATCTCGATAGTCTTCAATTTTATCGAAGCGGATGTTGGTCATTCCTAATTCATCGCCATTGTAGTAGTAAGGTGTGCCGCGCATGGTCATAATAAAAGTGGAAAGCATTTTAGATGACGCATCTCTGAATTCAGGCTTATCATTTCCGAAACGCGTTACCATTCGTGCTTGATCATGATTGGCCAGGAAAATTGAAATCCAACCTTTTGCTGCAAACGCGCTATCCCACTTCGAAAAAGTATTTTTGAATTTGAGCAAGCTATAACCTTCCGGCTTCGCGATGTCAACGCCATCAAAAGCGTAGGCCATGTTGAGTTCGCTCCGGTCTGCATCCACCAGATTGTGCGCATCTTCAAAAGTTTTACCTGCACCTTCGGCTACACTCATTACATCGTATTTGCTGAAGACTTCTTTGTTCATCTCTTGCAAATAACCGTGAAGGTTTCCTTGCATGGCATAATATTTTACGAAGTCTTTTTCAAATTCTTTCGGGAACTCAGGGAACAACGTGTCTTTCGCAGCAAACTGAAATGCATCTAAGCGATATCCATCAATTCCTTTCTCAGCCCAAAATTTCATCATGTCATAAATTTCTTGGCGTAGTTTTGGGTTCTCCCAATTCAAGTCGGGCTGCTTGCGCGAAAAGTAATGCAAGTAGTAAGCGTCAGAAATGGAATCGTATTTCCATGCATCGTGATTCACATCGAACAAACTGTAGCGATATGCAGGTTTGCCTTTATCGGCATTCCACCAGTGATAATAATTTCTGTAGGGATTTGTTCGCGAGCTTCGGCTTTGTTTAAACCACTCGTGTTCATCGCTGCTGTGGTTCACTACTACATCCATGATTACTTTGATGCCTCGCTCGTGCATCCCCTTTACGAGTGCATCAAAATCTTCCATCGTACCAAAGTCTTTCATGATGTTGCGGTAATCGCTAATGTCGTAACCGTTGTCATCGTTAGGCGAACTATAAATTGGATTTAACCATACGGCAGTTACGCCCAGGCTTTTGATATAATCGAGTTTGGAAATAATTCCTTTCAGATCACCAATGCCATCGCCATCGCTGTCTTTAAAACTGCGCGGATAGACTTGATAGACTATCGCCTCTTTCCACCATCGATGGTCATCCGCAGCTTTTTCTTTTTTTGGTTCACAAGCAACAGCAAGCAGAAGTGTGAGAGAGAAAATTATTCGCGAGGTTGAGCTCAATATTTTCATGGGAGTGATTTGAATACCGAAGATAATAAAAATCACTCACCGACTCATTGGCTAATTGGCCATTTGATTATTGACCAATTGCCTTTGCCATTTCCCAGCCAATAATACTTTTCTTACGCGATGAGCTCCACCGATATTCACCCAGCACTCCGTCTTTACGAATCACGCGGTGACAGGGAATCAGATAAGCTACGTGATTTGATCCAACAGCCGAGCCAACTGCTTGCATCGCCCTAGGACTTTTAATGGATGACGCGATGTTTTGATACGTTGTAACATTGCCCATCGGAATTCTTAGCAATGCCTCCCAAACTTTGATTTGAAAGTTAGTTCCTTTCACAAAAACGTGAAGCGGTTTTTTAATCGATGTGCGATTAAAAATTGAGTCAATAAGATTTTGAGTAAGCTCTTTGCTCTCGCTGAAAACAGAATCGTGCCATTGCGTTTTCATTTTTTCCAATTCCAACCGAGGCTCTTCATCGGCTTGTAAAAAGGAAAGCCAGCAGATACCTCGCTCTGTAACACCAATGAGCGCAAGACCAAACGGAGTTTCATGAAAACCATAATGAATCCGAATTCCTTCGCCATGCAATTTGTATTCTTGTGGTGTGACAGCTTCAAGCGTTGTAAACAAATCATAAATGCGCGACTGACTCGAGAGGCCGGCAGCATCCGCGGCATCGATCAGGTTTTTGGTTTGCGCTAATTTATCTTTTAAAAAATCTACGGTCAGAAATTGCAAGAAGCGTTTCGGACTTATGCCTGCCCATTCTGTAAAGATGCGTTGAAAATGAAACGGTGAAAGATGAACTTTCTCAGCGACCTCATCTAAATCGGGTTGCTTTTGAAAATTTTCTTCGAGGTAGCGGATCGCAGCTTCAATGCGCTGGTAATTGTAATGGGTATCGGTTGTTGAGTTCATTTTTCATCAATGAAATTATACTTCAAAGATGAATTTTGAAAGCAGTTACTCAACCTGTTTCTTGCTTAGTTCTTGGCCGAGAAATCCATCGCTTTTTCGGCTGCCTCGCATTTGCCGCAGCCTGTGCTACAGGCGTTTTTAGATTGGAATGATTTATAAACAATCCGCCCGATGTAAGTCACCGCTCCAATTAATGCTAATCCAACAAGGATGTTTTGAATCATAACTCAAAGGTACAAAACAAATACGCTCAACGTACAGTGTCATTTATTTTTTTCTCGCAACCATGCGCATCACCGAACCTTGGCCATTGTGATAAAGACCTTCGTTCAGTTCAATCTCCTGCTCAGTCAGCTCACTAAATTCATAATTCGCGAAATCCGATTTCAATTCTTCTTCTGAGAACAATGACTCCACATCTTTCGGTCCGCCCACGTTTTCATTTTTCAATCTGTAATTGATGTGTTTTTTACTGAAGGCTTCAAAAATCACGATTCCACCTTTGCGTAAGTAGCTGCTCAACAATTGGTGATAAGCCGATTTGATCTCTGGCGGAAAATGGGCGTAGATTAAA
>DPLR01000076.1 GCA_003541895.1 Cytophagales bacterium
CAATGGATGCAATCTCATTCAAACGGGTTGGCCTCCTGATGCCAAAGTTTTCACCTCGTTTTTCAGTAATGGCTTTGAACATTACTTCGCAGATGCGCTTCTGATCTTCATCCAATTCATCGTATGCTTCATTAGCGTGCATCGACAAGGCTTCGCTCATGGTACCGATGGCCTCATAGTGCTTCAGGTCAACCGGTTCATCTTCATAATCGCGGTACTTGCTCCAGTAACTCCAGGTACGCATTAACGCGTGCTGAAGAATAGGCAACTGATCTGGGTTATCTCCCAAATCATTCAATAATTGTTGCACTAATCGCGGTGTGACCTTCGCATTACCAACTGCCACTGGTCCTTCGATGGCTCTGCGTTTTTGGTCGCGGGTCATTTGAGGAATAAGGTAGTGACTGTCGTTTATTTTTCGTGTAAGCTCAGGGAATTGAGCACAGTCACCGATAAAATCAGAGCGCATAGTGATGGCCACGTAGATGGGTGCATCTTCATAGTTGATAGCCTCCATCAAGAGGTTCACAAACGCTAGCGTTTCATTTACAGAGTTAGGGTCAGTGCTATCCTTGAAACGGAATAATTCTTCAAACTGGTCAACCAGCACGAGATAGTTGATATCAGCACTTCTTCTCGATTGCTGAATGGCCTCTACTAAACCCAAAGAACTTGATCTCAACAAGGTAGAGACAATGGTTCTTTTTATCTTTTTATCATCGGGGTCAGCATAATTGTAATCCTTCGATGTCTTCAAAAGGGATTCAGCCAGATTGTCGATGGGGCCAGCGCCTGGGCGGGTAACAACTACTTCCCAGTTGGGGCTTGCATCAGTGAGGAACCCTCCGTATAAAATAGGAAGTACTCCGCAATAGATGAACGAAGACTTACCACTTCCTGAGGGACCAATCACGCCAACGAAGCGGCTCTTTGAAAGTTTGAGGAGCACTTCATCACTTTGGCCTTCGCGTCCAAAGAAGAGGTGACTCTCTTCAATCTTGAATGGTCGTAAACCGGGAAACGGGTTGTCAATTCCGACCTTAGCCGGAGCACCTTGCATTTCCTCTACTGTCTGGCTCATAAGTTTTACGATTTAAATTCTTCTAAAAAGCTTTTTAAATTCTCCATGGCCTTATTTGAGTCGCTGGAGATCAATGTCATATTTTGATTTTTATAACTATCCAAATTTCCCGTAGCCACTAATGCTTTGCCTTGAATTGGTTTATTTCGACCAAAGCCCGGAGCCTTTAGCAAATCAAGAATTTTCATTCGAACCCACTGGTCATTTACTTTTCCTTTGTATATGATGGCACCATCAAAATTTCTCAGGTTATCAATATGTCTTTTCCTTACATCCAATAGTTCACCTTCAAAAGCAGGTGTCAACACTTTAAACCCGGATTTTTCGAGCGCTTCGCGTATGGGTGCAACCTCCGGTTGATCCACGCGATCATGCACAAGATAGATTGATTTGCTGTTGACCGATTCTGCACTTCCCCGATCACGAAGGTCGAGCAACTCTTCCCTCATAATGTTTTTGAAATCCTCCAATGGATTCTGTAAAATCTCTGCTCCCTCCTGTGCCTCGGTATCTCTTCGGATGGTGTCGATGAATGCCTTCTGGCGGTCACTGGCATTTTTTAAGTTCTGTGCGATCCAAATCAATCGTGAAAAATCTTCTTTGCTTTGACGTTTTGCAACTGCAACTTCAGAGGCAATTCTGTTTTGAATATCGACAATCGATCGATCTGCTCCTTCAGGAATTTCACCGTATGCGCTACCAATCAAGTGAACAGAAAGAGTGCATTGTTGAATATCGCTTTTAACTTCTTTCTCAAGTTCTTCCAATCCAGTTGGAAGCGTATGATTAGGCAGTACGATAAACCCATGACGCTGCAACTCACGCTTAATGATATTGCGCTGCACCGACAAATCATGTCCTGTTTCGGCTAAGTAGATGGTCTTTCTTTTAAATAAATTTTTAACTTCTGTAGACTTTGTTTCTCCTGCCTTCAGTACAATCAGAGCCTCATGAATGTCATACGCTAAATCGACCATCTTCATCCAATACTGTTTCTCAGCTTCTTGGCTGAAAAAATCAGAGTACTCCTTCATCTGGCCAGTCTCTACGTCCAACTGATACATGTCATAGCCAAGTGAATCGCGTAAACGAGGAGGTTGTTCTTGCAACGTCATTGGTGACTTTAAAACCTTGAACACCCGATTAACTGACGAAGAAGCCGTGTTTTTATAAAATGTCTCAACTAAGTCAAGACATCTTCCTGATTGAACAAAATCCTTGGTGAGAATAGCAACTAGGATGGATGCATTATCCATAGCAGGTGCAGTGGCAGTATCAAACTCTGACTTGATAACTACGGTGGGCCTAGTGCCAAGTACTTGAAAGAGCATCAACTCCAAAAATTTTTTGAACTGAGTCACCCAACCCTGTTCGCTCTTTTTTGATGTCTCGTTATCTTTCTCCGCAAAAGTGATTAATACGTCAATATCTGCCATAGGCGATGCTTATTTTTTATACTAGTTGTTTGTTACGTTCTGTCACGTTATAGATAAGTCCTTGTGCCAGGTCATGATGACTTGCCAACACAAAGTAGAAATCAACCAATTCAATCTTAAAAATTACCGAGCGCTCCAACGCCTCAACCTCGGTGATTTTGGGTACTCTTCCCTCTTGGAATAAATCACCGAAAACTTCATCCCTCTTAAGTACTTGAATTTCCTCGCCTTCATTCTTCAGCCGAACTTGACCCGATGCTATAATTAAAATCGGTGATTCAGCCGTATTGATAACCAATTTATCTCTTGTGTTTAATGTTACAGGCATGATTTTATCAGAGAGATCACTCAGAACCTTTCCAGTGATTCGCTGAAATGCAGGTAATTTTTTAATCAACATTACCATCTCAATAAAAAGGAAGAAACCATCATCCAATCCATCCAAGAGTTGGTTGTTTTCGATGGCTGAATCTAGAAATTTTTTATCGCGGTAAGGAAGTCGTTCTGAAATAGTATGATAGGCATGCTTGTCTTTATTATAAATTACCCATGCCGTAGTTTCTTGTAAAAGTTTATCTTGATTGAACATCTGGCTAATCAACCCCCTACTCACCCGGAAATCATCCAAGTACGCAGTCACATGAGCCGCACACGCTTTAGTCCATCTGTTATTATAGTTGAAATCCCTATTCAAAATATAATTAATGGTTTGTATGTAATTATAACTTTCTCGTGGGAAGTAGATTTGAAGAACCTCAAGTTTATCTTCTGTAGATGAATCATCCAGCAAAGGGATTAATTTCGGTTTCAAATCCTGATCCACAAACAGATCAAGAAGTTCAAGAGCATATTGAATACTGTCGGGGGTGCCCACTTCAATATTTTCCTTCACCAACTGAACCGACTCTGGGTCATATAAAAGTGAAAG
>DPLR01000037.1 GCA_003541895.1 Cytophagales bacterium
TTTGAAGACATTACTGAAAAAGCCGGTGTTAAAGGCTTGTCCGATTGGTGCAGCGGTGTTACAATGGCAGATGTAAATAATGATGGCTTTCTTGATATTTATGTTTCAACTGTAAGTCAGCGATACAACCTTAAGGGCCATAACGAACTTTACATCAACAACGGCAACAACACATTTACTGAAAAATCAGAACAGTTTGGTTTAAACACTTCCTGCTTTACAACGCAAACAGCCTTTTTTGATTACGATCATGATGGTGATTTAGACTGTTTCATTCTCAACGAGTCACTGCAGCCTAATGGAAATATTGTCAATTCAAAAAACAGAAATTCTTTTGACGCCAACGCTGGTGATTATCTTTTTCGAAATGATGTAAGTACCAATGGGAAATTTACTGATGTCTCAAAAGAAGCAGGTATATATCAAAGTTCGTTGGGCTATGGCCTCGGTTTAGGTATAGCTGATTTAAACAACGATGGTTGGGATGACATTTACGTGGGAAATGATTTTCACGAGAATGACTATTACTATGTCAACCAAGGAAATGGAAAATTTAAAGAAGAAGGTGCGGATCATTTCAGGCACTACAGTCGGTTTAGCATGGGCAACGACATCGCAGATTACAATAATGATGGTCAACTTGATATCATTACTGTTGACATGCTCCCTCCGGATGAAAAAACACTAAAGACCTACGGTAGTGAAGAACGCAGCGATATTTACAATTATAAAATTGCAAGCAAAGGATACCAGCATCAGGTGTCGCGAAATTGTTTGCAGCGCAACAATGGAAATGGAACTTCCTTTAGCGAAGTCGGTTTGATATCAAATATTTCATCTACCGATTGGAGTTGGACTCCGTTGTTTGTTGATTTTGATAATGATGGGTGGAAGGATCTTTTCATTAGTAATGGAATCGTAAAGCGCCCCGTGGATTTGGATTACGTGAAGTTTGTTTCGGATCTGGCACGCAAGACAAACAGAGATGAGTCAACGAAATACGATGAACTCACTGTAAGTAAAATGCCCGATGGAAGCACACACCCTTTTGTTTTTCAAAATCAGAAAAATCAATTCAAAGATGTAAGCTCAACGTGGGGAACGGCAGAGATGAAAGGTTACTACAATGGTGCAGGCTATTCCGATCTCGACAATGATGGAAACATCGATGTAATCATTAACGCGTTGAACTCACCTGCCGTGGTGTTGCAAAACACGTTGCCAAAAAAGAATTTTTTAGGAGTAGATATAAAAGGAGAGGCATTAAACACTAAAGGCGTAGGAGCAAAAGCATATATTTTTTACGAGGGCACTAGCAAGCAATACCAACAGGTAATGCCCTCCCGTGGATTTCAATCATCAAGTGATTATAGATTGCATTTTGGTATTGATACGTGCCCTAAGGTTGATAGTCTACTGGTGGTATGGCCGAGCCAGAAATTTCAAGTGATCAAAAATATAGATGCGAATAAAATAATTGCCGTCAATGAACGCGAAGCGGGTGGTGTTTTTCTCTACAGCCAGTTCTTTCCAACACCAAAGGAATTCTTAAATAACATCAGCACCCAGACCAAAAGTAATTGGAAGCATGTTGAAAATGAGTATGAAGATTTTAACAGACAATTTTTAATTCCGCACAAAGAAAGTACGCGAGGCCCAAGGATTGCCGTTGGCGATGTGAATAAAGATGGCTTGGATGATTTCTATGTTTGCGGAGCCATAGGTACTATTGGTGCTTTGATGATTCAAAAACCAAGTGGTGATTTTGTAAAATCAGATACAACATTATTCAATGGCTTCAGGGCCTGCGAAGATGTTGACGCTCGTTTTTTTGATGCCAATGGAGACGGCAATTTGGATTTGTGGGTGGTAGCCGGTGGCAATCAAATGCCATCTGGACCAACCGCTAATGCCGATCGGCTCTTTATGAATGATGGCAAAGGAAATTTCAAAGTGGCGCTGAATGCCATACCTCAAGTGTTTTATAGTAAATCATGTATTGCAACTGCCGATGTAGATCATGATGGCGACACAGATGTTTTTATCGGAGTTCAATTAGATCAACAGCGCTTTGGTACACCGCAGTCATCTCGACTTTATCTCAATGATGGTAAAGGCAAGTTCTCAATAGCTAGTGCAGAACAAATTAATTTAACCAGCTTGGGCATGGTCACTACAGCAGAGTTTGGCGATCTCAATAAAGATGGATGGACTGACTTGGTAATAGCTGGTGAATTTATGCCTGTAACAATTTATTGGAATAGGAAAGGCAACTTCGAAAAAGCACAACCCCCTGCTTCCAGTGGTATATGGCAGACAGTCCATCTGTTGGATGTTAACAACGATGGGCAGCTTGATATTTTAGGAGGCAACTGGGGGCTTAATTCAAAGTTGGCCAGTGGCAAGAATGGCCCTGTTAAATTATACACAGCAGACTTTGATGGCAATGGTGCTACTGAATCCATTCTTTGCTACACCATCGATGGAGTTGAATATCCTTTCTTGCCAAAAGATCAATTGGAGGTTTCAATACCGGTGTTGAAGAAGGCTTACTTGACC
>DPLR01000044.1 GCA_003541895.1 Cytophagales bacterium
CTTCCGTCAGTTATTGATCTGAGTCAATATCAAGATCCTTACTCGTCAGATAATCCCACCGGGGATTATCTGGCGGCATTTCGTTTTCGCAATTTAAGCAATCAGATTCCCAAATTATCCCGTTATTTTGACTTTAGCGGTTTTACTGTCGAAAAGGTTTGGGGAGACCTGATCTTGAGCGCTCAGCCGATGGTGCCTGAAACAGCTTTATTATTCAACAATGCCCAGATGACTTTTGAAAATTATAAACTAGCTAATATGGGCGGCATTCCTGACCCTTGGCGGCCGGTTGCCGCTTATCCGCCCAATTGGTACGAATTAGTTAGCAGCGCACCAATGATACAACTGGATCTTGATAATGAGGCTAGTTCAAATGATGCGTTTTCCGTTATAGGTCAGGAACAAGGTCTCTCCTGGTCCAGTCAACAGGCCAATCTTGAACTTGCCGGTAAGGTTCATAAGGTTTCACTTCGCATCCTAAAAGTTAATTTTTTACGTGATTGGATTGATTATCAGTTACTGGCGCTTAATGAATGGCAGACTCCTTTTAAACAAGGATTTTATTCTTCCGGTTCCCTCGAAAACAATGAAGGAATTTTTCCACTGTATCCAACGTCAATGATCATCGGAAGTGATGTGACCATTGAAGGCGATTGGCTGGAAGCGGATAAACAAATCCTTAAAACGCATAGTGAACAAGGGATTCCGTTAAGCCTTGGGCCTTTTCCATTAATTTCAACGGAATCTAAAAAATTGGAGGTTAATTCCAATGGAGTCATTAATACTGGAATAGCCCATGTCGTAGGGTTTATGAGTAGCTTGGTTCCGTTTTGTCCCAAAGACAGCTCGCAAAAACCGGGATCTATTTTGGTACAAAATAATGGGGCTTTCACAGCGCGATTTTCAATTTCTTATCAAATTGAAGCAGATAGTAAAACGTCAGAGTCTGGCAATATTCTTGCCTTAAGTGGCAAAAATCTCGATATTCCGGCGGAAGCTAACAATATAGGGCTTAAAATAGAAATCATGACTTTTCCGTGGCCCAAAGAAACTTGGCGGACATTAAAAGTAATTCCTTTTACCAAGCCCATCTCTAAACAGTTCCGACTGTCGGGTACAACCTTCAAACCTGAACTTACGGAAATTTAAAAAGCAGTTGTTTATTAGAGAATCTTGAAGTCCTTAATATGAAATAACAAACTAAAATTTATAAGTCTTCATTCAAAGGGGATAAACCATGGCTAAATCATCAATGACAGCTGGGGAAACCAGCTTGCAAGCTATCGCTAATAAAGTCACCGAAGTAACAATGTTAAAAGTTTCACTTGCACCGCAAACTGATACGTCCTTCATGCTCAAGGCACCGTTGATTCATCCAATGCAGGCACTTGAAAATTGTTATCAAAAAGTCATTCGTGAAGCCGTACGTCTTGAAAAAAATCCTGAAAAACATAGAGATGTCGTTAGTAGTAAGTTAAACGAATATTTTTTGCTGGACGCAGGCGAACCGGGATTGATCAATTCACCTGAAGGTAGTGATGCTATGCTTGAAGAGTCTTTTCAAACAGCTTCTGAATTGTTATCGAAAATCAAATACATTGCTAAAACCTCAATTGACAGCAATATGGTTATCACTGCTGAAGAGATGTCTGAAATCAAGAACCAGTTACAGCTTGTGATGTCTACCTGTCAGAATGTGGTTGCTGAATTTGAAGAGATACGGCTAACAATGGGTGTAGATATCGAATCAATATCTATATTGTCTGAGGCATCGAATTATTTAAAGAATGCGCTAGTCGAAATGAACTCGATTACTGACTGGAAATCCATTTTAGCGCTAACCATAGGTAATCTTCGTAATGCTATGGGATTACTTGAAAGGATGCTAGAGGGGTTGGCTTGTGTGCAAATTTTTCATGTGATTGATACATTTTATCTGTATCGTTTGCTAGTTCGTTATCGGATTGAGTCTAATGATCCAATTTCAGCTGAAGATAAAATGAAAGTAAGCTCTGAACTAACAGGTATCCTCAATAACGGTAATCCGGAGGCGAAAGATAGATCTTGGCTTGCAGACTGGCTGAAAGAAAAAATGCGTAATATTGACAGCGACTTAAAACAACTCGGTGATATACATTTTCACTTAAAAGGTGGGCGTGCATTAGAGTATGTCCGACGTTTGCCTGAAAACGGCCGAAATGATTGGGATACTTCGGCATTAATTAATCCCGAGCTATCCGCAGAACAGTGGTATTCAAAATTTACTTCTTTACATAATCTTCTAGTCCTTCGGCTTAGGCGCTACAAGCGTGAATACTTTGTTCTAATTAATAAGCATGCAGATTATTTGCTGGAAACTCTAGATGTAAAACCAAATGAACAGCCGGAAATGAACCCTGATGCTAATCTCTTTGAAGATGATGAACTAGAAGCCGCAGCTGAAGAATTTGATGAAATCGATTTGCGAGTTGCAAAAGTTAACGCTAACTCCCAGAGTGATGATGACTATTTGCCTTCGCTAAAAAACAGGGAAATGTTTTTTCCAAAAGATAGTGTTGGTTGCAAAGCCGAGTTGATTGACATAGGCATCCCTAGAAGAGATACGGTGCAAGCATTTTCCCATTGGCATCATATAGGGCCGGGAATCATTCGAAAAGAATGGACTGCTAACATTCCAGTACCAGATCATCGTTACTATATCGATGAGTATTTGATGATGATCCGTGATGCTTTTGAAGTGCCCGCTAAAAAACTAGAAAAAAGAATCAGCCGGTTAGCATCTTTCTTAACGCTTGGCGCAGAAGATAACGACCCGATTTGTAATATGGATACGGTTATTCAACACGCGCGGACACTTGTATCAGAGGCAGGTTTAAATAAGTCCTTAGCCGCCATAGCAAAGGAGCCGATTGCCGTTCAAAGGATGATGACGATATTATTTGAAGAGTTTGTTATGGCGTATGAATTAGACAAAAGACCTGGCCTGAGAGGATCGTTTGACGACTTTGTAGCCAAAATTAGCGCAACCCCTGGTACGATGGAACAATATATTGGCGCATATCCCGATTGTATTAATGATGCATTGGTTCATCTTACCGACAATGATAAAGTGGTTTTGAAGTGGATTGCTTTTTCACAAGCTCTTTCAAATACTTTTCAAGCGCATTTACGGGAAAAAGCAAGTGTCTTTGGATTTGGCTTGAACCTGTCAACCGGTTTAAAACCCATTGGAAGTGCACTTGAACGTAGCACGGCTCTAAAGCATTTCATCAAATGGCTTTATAGCGAGTCGGTATTTAATCCAGCGGATGAGTTGGAAGTTCAATTTGCAATTGCAGGCAGTTTTGCTGCTTTTTTGCATGCTGATTATGCCAGCACAAGATTACCTGCAGATTTTATAAAACAGCTTGAGGAAGAACTTGACCCAGTAGACGTTATTGAAATCAAAGTGTTCTGCCATCCTATTCGGCTTAAAGATGCCAAACCAGATATCGTGTGGGAATCTTTGTTCGAGACGCCATTAAAAAGCTATTGCGAACAATATAATCCGCCATTTGATATTCAAAGAGATGGCAATACAGCTTATATTGTTTGGCGCGAAAATATCAGCATAGGAGAAATGAGTTATAAACCATTGGTTGCGCGGATTCGCATCGTTACAGAGGGGTGGCCGCAACTATCATATGTTTGGGGTTATCCAGTCTTATCATTATCAGACTTAATTCAGGAATATTTTTTAAAAGCGGGAACACAAACCGAAGAGTTTAAAACCGTCAAAAGTCTAAGCCAAACAGCAAACCTGCTAAAAGGTATTCTGACTTACTTTGAGGCAGGAGAACTTAATGATT
>DPLR01000385.1 GCA_003541895.1 Cytophagales bacterium
AATTCTAATGCCCCGGCCATGGAGGGTGCGTTGGGCAGAGGTGCTTCAATATCTAGAATAAACCCATTGTCTCTAACGGCCTTGGCTGTGGACGTTCCGAATGCGGCAAGCCTTGTGTTATTTTGTTTGAAATCAGGGAAGTTCACGATTAAAGAATTCACACCTGAGGGGCTAAAGAAAGCCAAGATATCGTAATACACATTTTTTAAATCACTAAGGTTTGCTGCCACGGTATGATTAATGATTGCCTCTGTAAAGACAAATCCATTTTCCTTTAAAAAATCAGGTATGTCGTTTTTACGAATGTCCGAGCATGGGTAAAGAAATTTTTCATTCTTGTGCTTCTTCAAAATTTCAAGAAGATCCTTCGTGTCTTTCAGACCTGTAAAGATTTTTCTTTTTCTAATGACGATGTATTTCTGAAGATAATTTGATGTTTGGTCAGAGATGCAAAAGTATTTCATTTCAGGAGGCATCTCTATTTTAAGTTCACGGCAAAGAATAAAAAAATGGTCAACTGCATTGCGGCTAGTGAAAATCACAGCGGTGTGCTGAAGTATTTCAACTTTTTGTTTACGGAATTCCTTTGCCCCTACCGGCTCCACTTGAATAAACGGACGAAAATCTATCTTAACATTAAACCTCTCGGCAAGTTTCAGGTAGGGAGAATTAAGATCCGTTGGGGCTTCCTGAGTGACCAGTATGCTTTTCACTTTTCGCATCCTGTCAGTGGTCGTTTCAATCATATCAACACGGTGGCAGTTCGTACCTAAAACAAAAAAAACTTTATTAAAAATAGTAATGGGAAAATTTCCGTGGCGCAAAGGTAGGAAAATAAATGGAACGGCCTGACCGAATCTCTGGTCATTAATTTGAAAAAAATCAAAATCGGCTCAATGCATAGTACAGCGAAAAATAGTTTAATAATCAAGTAATAATCTGCTGTAAAACTTAACGAACCGAGCAGCAAAGAAATAAATCCTAAAAGTGCAAGTGTTACCACTAGGGCTCTTACAAAGTTAAAAAACTGAAACCCTACAACATCTTTCCAAAGAAACAATTTTGAGAAAACAACCAAGAGCAAAAATTTAACAAGCAAGAACACCAAACTAAAAAAACCCCCTACCAACCACTGAAGAAAATAATTACTGAAAGATTCATCCTTAGTTTTAAGAATGAATAAATCGGCCGAGTGCCTAAAGCAAATCATTACCGCTAACGAAACCAAAAGGCTGCTAAAAAGATAAAAAAGTAGATTAACGCTCGATGTGACCCGCAACGTGAATTGAGTCTCATCCCTTCTCCGAAAAGAAAATAACTTCACGATGTTGAGATAATCTAACGTAAGCTGAGGATTGGTTCGAAGTAATAATGTAAAAAAGGAAAGTAGCAGAATAGAAGACAGAACTACAAAATTATTAAAGCCATCTTTTGGACGTAGGGGGTTCTCCAACAAATCGGGTGGATAATGAGCTGCCCAACTTGCCTTAATATGTTCAATGCCTTTCGGAGAATACAAGCAAACCAAAACAGGTTGAGGATACAATTTTACAAGACTATCAGCCACCAGCACAAAATTTTTTGCCTTGCCAATCAGTTTAGAGTTAAAGAATAAATAAAGCTCCGATGTATTCGAAAGCCAAAGTTCTTTCTTTTGATTTTTGATCAAATCAATTGAAAGGTAAAGTGCATCAACAGATTGGTTTCTAAACGGCTCAAATTTTCCGTTGATCAAAACTTTAGCATTTGGCTCTAGACTCTCAATGAAATAATTATCAGCAGAACCAAAAAGAAAAGGTAAAAGAAGTATGATGAATATTTTCATCGAGCCAAAATAATTTTGGCAAAGTTATAGCTTCTTAGGCACTGGCTTTAGCTCCCCAATTATTTATTTCTTGGTATCCTTTCGAAAACTAATTTTGTGTCGATGGCAGGCATTTATATTCATATACCTTTTTGTAAGCAAGCTTGCCATTATTGCGATTTCCATTTCTCAACCTCAAAACAAAATCAGGAAGGTCTTGTAAATGCTATCTCTAAAGAAATTGATTTGCAAAAGGAATATTTGGAGAGAGAAGGAATTGAAACAATCTATTTCGGTGGAGGAACCCCTTCTTTGCTGAGTGAAAAGGAACTCAAACAAATTTTGGAGGCCATTGCTCGCAATCACAGTATCAAAGCGAATCCAGAGATTACCTTGGAAGCCAATCCTGACGATCTTTCTGAAGCAAATTTGAGAATGCTGAAATCCTGTGGCATCACCCGATTGAGCATTGGAGTTCAATCGTTCGATGATCAGATTTTACAATTCTTAAATCGCGCCCACGGCAGTTCAGATGCTCTTCAATGTCTAGATCGATCGCGGGCAGCAGGCTTCTCTAATATCAGTGTTGATTTGATTTATGCTATTCCAGCTCAGTCCTTGTCACGATTCGAAAAAAATTTACAGACACTTCTTGAATTTTCGCCAGAGCATATTTCCGCTTATGCTTTAACCATTGAAGAGAGAACCGTATTTGGCAACTGGCAAAAAAAAGGGAAACTCTTGGCAAGTTCTGATGAGGAAGCAGCCATTCAAATGGAGAAACTTATTGATGTGCTTCAATCTGCGGGTTACGAGCATTATGAAATCTCCAACTTTAGTAAGCCTAGATTTCATTCTCGCCACAACACCAGTTATTGGCAACAAAAAAAATATTTAGGGATAGGGCCAAGTGCTCATTCTTTCAATGGACACTCACGTCAATTTAATATTCAGAACAATTCCATTTACATCCGTTCGATCGAACAAAATAAAATTCCATTTGAAAGGGAAATATTAACACAAGCAAATAAAATAAATGAATATTTATTCACTACCATTCGCACAAGCACTGGTTGCAAAATGACCTATTTAAAAACACAATTGTCCTTCGATATTTTAAGTGAGAAAGAAAATGAGCTATCAAATTTTATTGGGCTTGATCTGATTACTCTCACCGACAATTACTTATACTTGACAAAAAAAGGGAAATTGTTGGCCGATAAAATTGCAGCGGATCTCTTCACGGAATAATATTTAAAATGATTTTACTATTTTTCTGACATGAGCGAAGAGGAAAAGAAAGTACAAATGCTATTGAAGGCAGTGATCTTCCACTACCACGGATTAGATGAAGCTGAAAAGCAAGACCTAGAAGAGACTTCTCAAAAACTAGAAGCTGCTGACGCCTTCAAATGGGCGCTTGATTTTATTTCGGAAGATTACATCACGGCATTCGACCGGGCTCGTTCTTATCTCAACGATATCATTGGCGATTACCCAAAAGAAAAAAGAGTGGAACTGATCAACATGGTTTGGGAAGCAAATAATATTAAAGGATTCATTACTGAAATGGAGGCAACGGCCATGCTTAAGCTTGCCAAAGATTGGGGCGTAGAAAATGAACTGATTGCTCTTGTGCTTCAATCACAA
>DPLR01000246.1 GCA_003541895.1 Cytophagales bacterium
CTGCTCGGCTCGGTTACCTGTTTATACTATTCTGGTAGCGCTGATTATTCCGGACACAAAAGTTTTAGGATTTTTTAATTATCAGGGGCTCGTACTAATGGGCTTATATCTTTTGGGTTTTCTTGCAGCAATTGTTTCGGCATTTGTAATGAAGCAGTTAATCAAGGTGAAAGAAAGAAGCTTCTTAATCATGGAAATGCCTACGTACAAAATGCCAAAGTGGAGTAACGTTGGTTACCAGATTATAGAGAAGACAAAGGCATTTGTATTTGAAGCGGGGAAAATTATTATTGCCATCTCAATCGTCCTTTACTTTTTAGCGAGCTATGGTCCTCCAGCTGAAATGAATGATGCCAAACGGGTTGTTAGTGAAGAGACCTTGAATTTGAACTTAAAAGAATCGGAAATACAAGATCGCATTGCTGCTTATAAGCTTGAACATTCATATGCGGGCAAACTTGGAAAAATGCTTGAGCCAGTAATAAAGCCATTGGGATATGATTGGAAAATAGGAATAGCCCTAGTTACTTCTTTTGCTGCTCGCGAAGTTTTTGTAGGTACGATTGCCACGATTTACAGCATAGGAAATACGGACGATCCTTCCACTGTCAAAGAAAAATTGAAATCGGAAATAAATCCTGAAACAGGAGGACCTCGCTTTTCTGTAGCTGTTGGTTTATCCTTGCTTGTGTTTTATACTTTTGCCATGCAATGTATGAGTACACTGGCCATAGTAAAAAGAGAAACCAAAGGATGGAAATGGCCGCTGATTCAATTGGGTTACATGACCGTGCTTGCCTATTCTGCTGCATTTGCGGTCTATCATTTTTTTAAATAGGATGGCACAAAAATTTTATCAAGAATTTAAGCTTGGAATTTTGGGCGGAGGTCAACTCGGTAGAATGCTTATTCAATCAGGATTGGACTGGAATATTTCTTTCCGCATTTTAGACCCAGATCCTTCCGCCCCGTGCAATTCAATTGCGGAATTTGAAACAGGCAAGCTTACTGATTATGACACCGTGCTCAGGTTTGGTCAATCGTGCGATTTAGTCACTATCGAAATAGAAAATGTAAATGTTGCCGCGCTGAAAGAATTGGTGAAACAAGGCAAAAAAGTTTTTCCGCAACCAGAAGTAATAGAACTGATTCAAGACAAAAGAAAACAGAAGCAGTTTTATAAAACTCACCAAATCCCCACAGCTGATTTTATTCTTACGGAAAATAAAAATGAAACACTTACTCAAAAAAAATATTTGCCAGCTGTGAACAAATTAGGACGCGAGGGCTACGATGGCCGAGGTGTGCAAATTTTGCGCATTGAAAAAGATTTAGAAAAAGCATTTGATGCCCCAAGCCTACTGGAGAAGCTCGTTGATTTTGAAAAGGAGATTTCAGTGATCGTAGCACGAAACGAAAACGGAGAAGTAACTACTTTCCCAGCCGTTGAAATGGTCTTTCATCCTGAAGCCAACCTCGTTGAATATTTATTTTCACCAGCAGAAATAGCTTCCTCGGTTGAAGCTGAAGCAGCAGCCATCGCAAAAAAAATCATTTCAGATTTAAATATGGTTGGCTTGCTCGCGGTTGAAATGTTCGTAACCAAAGAACAACAAATTCTTGTTAATGAAATTGCTCCACGTCCACACAACAGCGGCCACCAGACCATTGAGGCCAATTTAACCTCTCAATATCAGCAGCACCTCCGTGCCATTTTGAATTTGCCATTGGGCAAGACCGATACAAAAATTCCCAGTGCCATGGTGAATATTTTAGGCGAAGAAGGCTATAGTGGATTAGCAAAATATAATGGCCTTGAAGAAGTATTGAAAATGCCAGGAATCTATGTGCATCTCTATGGAAAAAAACTTACCAAGCCTTTCCGTAAAATGGGGCACGTTACAATTGTTGACGAAGACATTGTTAACCTAAAAAAGAAAGCGACCTTTGTTAAACAAACATTGAAAGTGACATCATGAGCAAGCCGGTTATTGGAATCATAATGGGCAGTCAATCCGACCTCAAGGTGATGAAGGAATGCGCGGAATTTTTAGAAGAGTTGAAAATTCAATTTGAGCTCACGGTAGTATCTGCACATCGCACCCCTAATCGAATGGTTGATTATGCTTCATCTGCTCGCAGTCGCGGATTGAAAGTGATCATTGCCGGAGCTGGCGGTGCAGCACACTTGCCAGGAATGGTTGCATCACTTACGTCATTGCCGGTAATTGGTGTACCCATAAAGTCCTCCAACTCAATTGATGGATGGGATTCGATTTTGTCAATTCTACAAATGCCTTCTGGTGTGCCCGTTGCTACAGTTGCTTTGAACGGAGCCAAAAATGCAGGCATTTTGGCCGCACAAATTATTGGATCTGCAGATAAATCGGTTGCAAAAAAGCTGGATAGATTTAAACAGACTCTCCACAAAAAGGTAGAAGAATCATTTCGTGAGATTGAACGAAAAGGATGGCGCAATTCTATTGAATAGTCTGTAGCTCATCGTTTTCGATTCTATTTAATTCAAAAAATATTGTATATTCTCGGCTGTTTTTACCTATAGAATGAGGTCTGAAGAAAAAGGTTGGTTGGTAAAGTACCTTGAGTCACGCAAAGAAATTTTGCGAGACGTGACTATAGATGCAAAGAATGGTGCGCATCCTGAGCACTCTTTGTATCGAATCATTCAGCCAACCGGGCTGATGTATGGTCAGTCAGCCGGTAAAGCTGAGTTTGGGGCAGCAACAGGAAAGGATCGCATGAAAATTCTTTTGGCCGAGAGCTTAATCAGTAGCTCATTGCTGTTTCATGATAAGCCAATAAAAAATCCGGATGAGCTCTCAGAGGTAATTGTGAAAGCCCTTGAGAACATTGGAAATTTTTATAACCACGTTTTTCCAGAACTCGCCACACCAACCAAAACATTGTTTGGTAGAAAAAAGACACCACTCGAATTAGCTGAGAAAATTCTTGACAAACGTATTGACTATTCCGAAGAATTCAATCAGAATTTTTGGGTAAGCTTCTTCCATAACAGTTTGCTCTTCCTCGACATATTTATTTTTGGTCAATGGATACATACCAATGCCGATCGTATTGTAGCTGATTTTTTTAAATACGAACGCGATGAATTGCGTTTTTCGGTGGTAAAAATTATGGCAGCGGCAGCTCATGCCAACACGACCATTGAAGCAGAAGAACAGAAACTACTTGAGTATTTCCTTCAGAGCGCTGGTCTTACTCCTGAGCGTAAAAAGGAAGCCTTAAAAATTTTTGATGAAGGAATAGATATCGAAGAGATAAACTTACCGACCAATAATTCCTGGATCCTAAAAAAGTATTTCTTAGAGATAGCCATTCTCACCATTTGGTCGGATAGAAAGGTAGAAGCCAATGAACAAGATTTCTTGGTAAAGCTTAACTCTTATTTAGGGTTCAATGCTGATGATCTTGAAAATAGTATGATGGCCATCGAAGGATTTATTTTGGAGCATTGGAATGAGCTTGATTACTTGCAAAGCAAGCAAGATTATCAGCAGGTGAGTGAGCATTTCATACAACGCCTCTCAAAAATTACTACTAGCAATAAAAACCGGCTCTCTCGCAAAGTTCAGGCTAGTGAGGAGTTGATGATTTTGTTAAAGAAATCTAAATCGGAAGAACTTACAGAAGAGGAAAAAGATCAGATGCAGAAGTTGTTAATTGTTGTACTAAAGACTATTCCAACATTCGTAATTATTTCTTTGCCGCAGAGGTTCCTGACATTGCCAATGCTATTAAAAATTCTCCCTGCAAATTTCTTTGCAGAGATCAATCACAACTAACTTATTCAACTTTCAGGCTCAGCGTTTTCATCTTCCTTCTGAGGCACCACAACTGAAAGGATGATGGAGAAAGTCAGCGTTACAATAATAACTGTAAACGAAAGGGTCGGGCTTATCTCATAGGGAACAATCTCAAGAAGCATTTTTGCCCCAATAAAGAAAAGTATAATTGATAAACCTTTTTGGAGCAAATAGAATTTATCGATGATTCCAGCCAATAGAAAAAACATAGCTCGTAAACCCATCACCGCAAAAATATTAGATGTATAAATCAAGAACGAGTTTTGAGTGATAGCAAAAGCGGCAGGAATGGAATCCATTGCAAAGATTAAGTCGGTTGTCTCGATTAAGGCAACCACCAGAAATAAGGAAGTGAAAAACCATTTCCCGTTGACAGACGCCAAAAACTTTCCGCCCATATCTTCACTTGTCATTGGCAGATATTTCTGGCAGAGCCTCATCACTGGGTTCTGCTCAGGATCAATTTTCTCATCGCTGTCCTCAAAATATATTTTTATACCAGAATAAATTAAGAATACCCCAAAACCATAAAGTAGCCAGTGGAATTGGGCAACCAGTAACGACCCAACAAAAATGAAAACACCTCTAAATACTACTGCACCAAGAATGCCCCAGAATAAAATCTTATGATAATATTCTTCTTTTACTGCGAAATACCGGAGTATCAATAAAATCACAAAAATATTGTCTACCGATAAGGCGTATTCCGTTAGGTAAGCAGAGAAATATTCAATGGACGAAGTAAATCCGCCTTCATCAAAGAAGTAAACGAGGTAACCGAAAACAGAACTGATAAAAACCCAGAAAATAGATTGATACAAAGCCGACTTGGTTGTGATCTTGTGCGCCTTCTTATTAAAGAAGCCCAAATCAATGACCAGAAAGACTGCGATGATAAGCGCAAATACACCAAATAAGATCGTCTCGATCTGGCTGTTATTGCGGAAAAGAGAGAATAAAAATAGCCCCATGTATACTTCGAAGTACTAAAATAAACGCTAAAGCTACAAATATTATTTATTCACAAAACTACCTGTTGGTTAATCCTTTTACGACCTAAATACGCCCCCCAAATCAATCGGAAAATCTTAGGCAGAGGAAACGGGTATTTACACTATTTTATTGAGAGGATTACTTGCTTTTTCGTAAGGCGAACACCCAGTGCGCGTGAACAAATTAATGAACCATCTTTCTGTTCTGTTAAGATAGGTTTTGTATAAAGGAGTGAATCTTTCCCCATTTTTTGGAGATTATCAGTCAAGTCAACCGTATTTGCGCCTGAAGTATAGGCGTCAATCACTTGGCGCTCAACATTTCGTAATTCAGAATTGGATGGAGTCATGAAAATGATTTCAACTCCGTATTTTTTTTCGAGTGAGTCGAGAAAAGGCCGATCGTCCAAATGTTTCTCTGCAGCCTTCATGATGGATCGTGAATACGCGAAGCCAGCTTCGGTTAATTCAGCCTCCGAAATTTTTTTTATTGATTTTGCCTCCATGTTTTCGCGCATTTTTTTGCGTTGTTCACTCGACAGAGATCCGCCACATGAAATCAGAAACAGACAAAAAAATAAAATTCTCATGGCTATGAATTAGGAATGTGGGTTAAGACTTTTCATTTGATAAGTTCAAAACTTTGGTTGTGCGTGAACGACTAGCCCTCAAAAGTTTCTCATCCTTTGAAAGAGAGATCCCAAACGATGGCGTCATTTCTTTCAGTTTGTTTTGCCACGATTCAGTTTTGCTTTTTTCCGCAAAACATTTAGGCAGTAAACTTAACATAGCGGCAACTGCAGTGGAGGCACCGGGAGATGCTCCAAGGAGAGCGGCCACGGTTCCGTCTTCTGAAACAACAACCTCCGTTCCGAATTCAAGGATGCCTCCTTCCTTTTTGTCTTTCTTGATCACTTGCACACGCTGCCCCGCTTCTAATAATTCCCAATCTTTTGCCTGCGCATTGGGCACATACTCGCGAAGTGCGGCAACCCGATCTTCATGAGTCAACTTCAATTGCTCGATCAAATATTTTGTGAGTGGAACATTTTTTAATCCTGCAAAAACCATCGGAATGAGGTTATCAAACTTGATCGACTTCGGAAGGTCCATTAACGATCCGTTCTTTAAAAATTTAGTCGAGAATCCCGCAAAAGGCCCGAACAATAATTCTTTTTTTCCATTAATCATCCGTGTGTCGATGTGTGGCACCGACATGGGCGGGGCGCCAACGGTTGCCTTGCCGTACACTTTTGCATTGTGTTGCTGAATAATTTTTTCGTTCAAACATTTCAACCACAAACCACTCACCGGAAAACCGCCATACCCTTTTCGTTCTTTAATCTCAGCGCGTTTTAACAAATGAAGCGTTGCACCACCAGCTCCAATAAAAACAAACTTGGTGTTGCATTTGTCTTTCTCACCATTGAGCAAATTTTTCACGAATACGTTCCAACCGCCTTTTCCATCTGGATCAAGATCAAGTGCTTCAACATTGTAATGCACAGTAACGTCTTTCATTTTTTCAAGGCAATGAATCATACTTCGTGTGAGCGCACCAAAGTTTACATCGGTGCCTGCTTCCATTTTTGTAGCTGCAATAGGCTGATTTTCATCGCGGCCATGCATCACCAGCGGAGCCCAAGCTGAAATTTGTGCCCGGTCTTCAGAGTAAACCATTTCACTGAATACTGGACTCGCCTTCAGCAACTCATATCGCTTGTGTAAAAAGTTTACGTTGTCGGCTCCCCAAACAAAACTCAAGTGCGGAACC
>DPLR01000580.1 GCA_003541895.1 Cytophagales bacterium
CCAAGACCTGTGAAGTTTTGTGCAATGGTGAATTGACTAACAACTAAAAAGACAAGAGTCACTATCATTTTTTCCATGACGATAAGTTTAGGTGTAGAAACAAGCTACCAAAAAATATTCAGCAGATCAACAGAATAAGTTTGAGGAACAATAAGAAGGCATCTTTAAAACTTTTCACTCACCATTTGCATCATTTCCGTAACCAACCGCTCGGTTTGGCGTATGGACATTTAAATATCATCCTCATGCTCAAAAATCTACTAAAAATCGCCTTTCGAAATTTGATCAAAGACAAAGGCTATACCACCATCAATATTGCCGGGCTTACCATTGGGATTACCTGCAGTCTTTTTCTGCTGATGTATATACTTGATGAGTTGGGTTTCGACAAATATCATGTTAACGCAAATAATATTTACCGAATTGTATCTAACATCAAAGAGCCAGACAATGCGTTCACATGGGCCGTGGTACAAAAGCCAATGGCGGTTGAATTACGAGACAATTATCCGGAAGTAAAAAATACCGTTCGTTTTGAAGGAATGAATCGTACGCTTTTTAAAAATGGCGATAAACAATTTTATGAGGAAGATTTTTTTCTGGTCGACTCCACCGTGTTCGATATGTTCACCTACGAGTTTCTGGCGGGCGATCCGAACACGGCACTTGATCAACCTTTTTCGATGGTGATCACCGAGGCAATTGCTAAAAAATATTTTGCCTATCCGCTGGATGCACTGAACCAGACTTTAGTTAATCAACAAGAAGAGAGTTTTAAAATCACCGGAATCATTAAAGATGTACCACTTAACTCTCATTTACGATTCACCGCATTGGTTTCGCAAAGCACACGAAAACAACAACAAGGAAGTTGGGGCAACTTCGGTGTAGCCACTTACATTTTATTGCCCGAGGGATATGATTTAAAAAAGATGCAATTGAGTCTGGGTAAAATTGTAAAAGAAAAAGTGAATCCGATTTTTGAAAGCGTGGGGATTAAAATCAATTATGAACTCCAGCGAATAACAGACATTCATCTCCATTCAAAAATTCAGGATGAAGCCGAAGCTGGTGGCGACATTTCATACATCTACATTTTTAGTGCAGTAGCTGCGTTCATGCTCATCATTGCATGTATCAACTACATGAACTTAGCGACAGCACGTTCCACCAATCGCGCCAAAGAAGTAGGCTTGCGCAAAGTAATGGGGTCGCAGCGCAGTCAACTCATGATTCAGTTCTTAACAGAGTCGGTCATCGTTGCCTTTATTTCTCTTGCTTTGAGCATCTTATTAATCTATGCCTTCCTGCCGCAGTTCAATTCACTTGCCAATAAGCATCTGCCATTTTCTTACCTGATCCAAAAACCAGTTGCACTTAGCTTGATCGGAATTATTTTATTAACAGGAATTCTCGGAGGAAGTTACCCTGCCTTTTATCTCTCCAGTTTCAATCCGGTAAGTGTATTAAAAGGAAAGCTTGCTTCGCGTGGCGGCAACTCTGTTTTCAGAAAGGGATTAGTTGTCACTCAATTTGCGCTGAGCATTTTTATGTTGATCAGTACTCTTATCGTTTTTGATCAGCTTCAATTTTTACGTGAAAAGGATTTAGGATTCAACAAAGAAAATGTTGTGCGATTGAATTTGAATAACCATGCACTGCGCGAGAAAGGAGAAGCATTTGCAGAGCAACTCCGCAAGTTGCCCAATGTTTTATCTGTAGGTAAAGCGGATGCATCGCCCGGAGAAGGAATTGGCAAACTATTATTGAAAGTGGAAGATGCTGATGGGAAAATGGTAGATCGTGGCGTTGATTTATATTCGGCCGACTACGATTTTATTCAAACGCTAAAAATGAATATTGTTACAGGTAGAAATTTTTCAAAGGATAATCCGAGCGATTCAGCGTATGCTATTTTAGCCAATGAAAGTATGGTTAAACGCATGGGCTGGAAAGATCCGATCGGTAAAAAATTTGCGGGTGGCGGAGGTAGATTTGAAAAGCGCGTGGTTGGAATCATTAAAGATTATAATCAGAATTCTCTATACGATGAAATTGAGCCTCTAATAATTATTCTTCAAAAAGAAGTCAACTATATTTTTGTACGACTCGCTCCAGGCGATTTACATACTTCTATCGCCACCCTGGAAAAAGAATGGAAAGCAACGTTTCCAAACAATCCATTCGAATATACTTTCCTCGATGAAGATTTGAATTCACAATACAAAGCCGATGAGAAAAGAAGTCAAATTTTTACCGCATTTTCCGGACTTACCATTTTGATTGCATGCCTAGGGTTACTCGGTCTTGCGGCCTATACTACTGAACAACGCACAAAAGAAATTGGTGTTCGTAAAGTGATTGGGGCAAGTGTTAACAACCTTGTGCTTTTCGTCTCCAAAGATTTTTTCCTGTTGGTCATTATGGGCACGTTGCTTGCCTACCCAGCAGCATGGTATTTTACCAATCGATGGCTTCAAAATTTTGCGTTTCGTATTGAGTTGGATAACGAGTGGTCAACCTTTATTCTTTCTGCGTTGATCGCTTTGGCTATAACATTCTTTACCGTTGGCTATCATGTTGTTCGCGCTGCATTGGCCAACCCCGTGAATTCGCTGCGAGACGAATGATTTTATTTTGGTCTTTCTATTGGAGCAAGTAACTTTGCTCCAATAGATGACTTCAACTCCCCTACTCACTCACACGCTTACGCCCGAAAAAAAAATAGCCATCGGAGTTGATGTGCTCGCCTCTATTGATCCGGAGTATTTGGAGGATTCGTTCGTTTATGTTCATTGCAAATTTGATATTCCAACGCCTGGCATGCTTATACGCATCTGGCGAACAACGGTTTTAAATGATTGTCATTCCTCTGGTCAATCGCAACTGATTCATGCCGAAAACATTTCATACGCTCCGCAATGGACGATGCTTCCCAATGAAGGAAAGTATTCTTTTCTTCTGATTTTCTCCGCACTACCCAAAACCTGCACCCAATTTGACTTGATCGAACAAATACCCGAGGCAGGTGGTTTTGTGGTAAAAAATATTGCCCGCAACAAAACTGATATTTATTCTGTAAACATCGATTAACATTTCGATTTACAGAGGAAATTCATACCTTAAGATTGAAAATAAATTACTCGTGTGTAGGCTTTTGCTATTGATTATTCTTTCCTTTTGCCTTCATTCGCTCCATGCGCAGCAATATTTTTTCAAACAGTATCGTGTTGAAAATGGGTTACCAAGCGACATCGTTAAAAGTTGCACTCAAGATTCGTTAGGCTATTTGTGGATCGCGACCGATGAAGGGCTAGTGAAATACGATGGTATTAAATTCACGTCCCATCGCGAAGCAATGCATAGTAATTTCGCAAAGGGATTTTACAAAACTAAAAACGGAAGACTCCTCGCTTATGGTGACTTAGATTTGATTGAGATCACTAATCTCGGTGACACCGTATTATTTAAAAGTCTTTGCCATGTTGGCCGCAATGCCGTTGACTCAACCATTGCATACCCAAAAGCCGTGTACGAAGATTTTAACAACAATATCTGGGTAAGTGAGTCGCAGGCTGTTGTGAAATTGGTCGGTAAAAATTTTAAGCGCTATAACTTTGATTTAAACAACCGATCGCCACAATATCTCCGATCGTTTGGTTATTTTGAAGATATGCAAAAAAATCTATTTGTTTGTTCATTCCAGGGAAACGTATTCAAATACAATTCAAGCACAGATCAATTCGATCCTTACTCTACAAATTTTCCTTCCGAAGTAGAGTTTGTTTCGGTTTTTGAAGATCAACTATTTATTGGTCATGCGGGCGGGCTTTCCATTGCCCATTTACTTCCTACTGGTGGATTCGAAAAAATGGAGCATCGGATAAAAACTCCTTTTGTGTCTAATGTGTCGCTTTATCATGGGCACGATTATTTTTTAGCTACGCGAGGCACTGATCACTTCATTTATAATTCAGATAAAAATTCCGTTACGTCTATTCAACATCCAATTAATAACATCAACAGTACTTTCGTTAGTGGTGAAGGTGATCTATGGATTTCTGGAAATGAAGGTTTGATCTTGATGAAACAAAATTTAATTCAAAGTGCTTCTCAAAACCTGAAAAGTTTTATTGAGACAATCGAAGAAGATGCAATAAATAAAAAAATTTATTACGCTATCAATACAACTTTATACGAGTATGATCTAAAAACTCAAACCAACAAAGTAGAACTCTTTCAGCCCAATGGCTATTTTCAGTCGTTGGTAAATACAACTCAAGGTCTTTGGATTGCCAATGCGTTTAAAGTTTTTCTTTATTCAGAAGGAAAAATAAAAACTCAATTTGATTTTAGTAAGGACGGCAGGTTTGTTACTAACATGTCTCTCGATTCACAAGGAAACCTTTGGCTTGCAGAACCTGGAAATCCCGATGCTTACATGATCGATCTCAATTTGAAATTGAACAGATTTAACATTCCGTTGGGCAACGAAGGAACAATCAATTTGATTCGAGAAGGACCCGATGGTTATTATATCGCCTCGTCAGGCAAGTCGAGTTATCTTTTTTATAAGTCAACCTCGGACAATGAATTTAAAAATGTAAGCGTGCCAGTCAAATTCAAAACTCATGGTGATTTTAACGTAACTGATCTGGCGTTTATCGATAAAAAAATCTGGATGGCTACCTCCGAAGGATTGCTGAAGTACGATGGCGAACATGTGGAGCAACTCGAGATTGACGAGTCATTTAAAAACATGCCCGTGAAATCGGTTAAGGCTTACGATGGCAATAAGCTTCTTTTGACAAATGCTCTTGGTTTGATTTTATATGATGTTTCATCCGGTGCTTATGACCTTTTTAATGAAAGCGCAGGCTTGCTATCCAATACCATTACTCCGCGAGGGTTGGTCGTTGGTAAAGATGAAACCATTTGGCTAGGTACATCAGAAGGATTGTGTTTCACCACAAAACCTTTAACTAATTCTTTGCAAACACCTCGGCCGCGGTTCATCGAAGTAAAAGCCAATGGAAAAAATATTCGGATGAAATCGGGGATCGAATTTGAATATGGAAGTTTCCTTTTGTTTCAGGTCTCATCGATTACGTTTCCCGAAAAGGAAGTAAAAACAGAATACAAATTTGAATCAGAAAAAAATTGGCATTCGGCAACAGGCAATGAAATTAGTTTTTCAAAATTAAACCCCGGAAAATATTCAATGGAAGTGAGGACGAAAAAAAATGGTCCTTATGCATGGAGTAATGTCACTAAAATTAACTTTCAAATAGCAAAACCATTTTGGCAACGCACTTGGTTTTACATTCTTGTAGCAGTGTTGGCAACAACCCTGGTTATACTTGCCATTTTCCTCGCTCACCTGATTAACAAAAAAAGAAATGAGGAATTGCAGTTGCTCATTTCCAAAAGGACGAAAGAGCTGCAAAACACCAATGACGAACTAGCCCATCGCAATGATGAGCTCGACCGTTTCGTTTATTCTGCTTCGCATGATCTCAGTGCTCCACTTAAATCTATATTGGGTTTAATATCTATTGCCAAGCTGGAGAAACCATCTGAATCGATGGAGAACTATCTCGACTTGATGAAACAAAGCATCTTAAAACTCGAATCGTTTATTAAAGACATTATTTCATACTCTCGGAATACCCGAATTGAAATAAAAAAAGAAGCTATCGATTTTGATGTACTAATCCAATCGATTTGGGCAGACTTGTTGTTTACGCCTGACGCAGGGAAAATTAAATTCGAAATAATAAACGAATTAAAATCTACTTTGATTTCGGATGAAACTCGTTTGCGTATCATTTTCAATAATGTGCTTTCAAACGCGATCAAGTTTCGAAGCAATGATCGAAATTCATTTATCAAAGTTACAGCCTCTGAAAACGATCGCTTTTATAATTTCAGTATTCAAGATAATGGAATGGGCATCTCGAAAGAATACAAAAGCAAAATCTTCGAAATGTTTTTTAGGGCCAACGAAAATGTACAAGGCTCGGGGCTTGGGTTGTATATCCTGAAAGAAACTGTAGCCAAATTGAACGGCACCGTTTCAGTTGAAAGCGAATTAAATTTTGGGACAACTTTTAAAATTCAACTCCCAAAATAAATTTACTTTTGAGGTGGCTGCGAGGGTCTCACCTCAATTTTACTGGGCAATGTTCGCGGGTTCATTGTAAGCAAGTCAAGAACAATTTTACCAATATCTTCTGGTTGAATCTTCCAAGCATCTTTTTCGTCCACAACATGATCGTTGAAATTAGTGGCTACCGAACCGGGCATAATGGTGCTCACTTTGATGTCATGTACGCGCGCATCGAGCATTACGGCTTGTGTGAAACCCAACAACCCAAATTTACTTGCATTGTAAGAGCTACCTCCAGCAAAAAAATTAGAGCCCGCTAAACTGCCTATGGTAATAATGTATCCTTTCGATTTCTTTAGCGCTTCATAGCATGCTTTGACACTATAAAAAACACCGGTTAAATTAGTGTCAATAGTTTCGTGCCAGTGCCGTGGTTCCAATGTTTCAATCGATCCAAAAAAACCAACGCCTGCATTGGCAATAAGCGCATCTAACTGCCCATAAGTTTGCAACGTTTTCTCAACCGCCTCTTTCTGTTTATCAAAGTTGCTTACATCGGCCACGAAACCGATAGCGCACCCTTTTCTTATCTGATTCAACTTTTCGATGGACGCTTGAACTGTTTTTGGTTGCCGGCCTGTGATGGAAACATTCCATCCTGCTTTTGCAAGGGCATCGGCAATGCCATACCCAATACCTTTGCTACCTCCGGTGATGAATGCAGTTTTCATTGTTGATCTGAATAATTTTTCATGATAAAAATAAGGATTAAATTTAGAATGAAACGCTTGGACAAAGAAATTTAGCTTAAGCAATCAATACATTTACACAAAGAATTTCTTCCTTACTATGGCCAACCAAACGGTGAATAAAAAATCAATTTGGAAAAGTATTTTCCGGCTTATCGTTCCCAAGCGGAAACAATTTTTGATTGTAGTCATCATAAGCTTATTAAGCACATTTGTAAGTCTGATCGAACCTCTCATCTATCGCGAAGCTATTAATGACATTGCTGGCTTGTTTGTGAA
>DPLR01000507.1 GCA_003541895.1 Cytophagales bacterium
AAGTGTGCATTTATCAAAAACTTCCTTTAAGATTGAGTGGAAGCATCGGAAAGGTCGAGTTGTTGGTGGTTAACGTAAGTGCCGAATATTGTTCATTATTAATGCACAGATTTGTATTTTAATAATGCACATTTTACATTCGAAGTCTTTCAAAAGGCAGGCTCGGATCTAGCAGCGTTTTTTTCTGCGTATGCCTCGTCTCGTTTCAAATTATTACTACGGGCTATTCAACAGAGAAACAAATGAGAAATACATGGGATATGCAACAAAAAGTAGAAGGCGGCTCTGTTCGCCATAAATTCTATATAGTCTTGCGCCTAATCTTCTTTAGGTGATAGAATTGGAAGTGGAGGTAAAAACAGTTGATAACCAAGGCAGAATCATTCTACCTAAATATTGGCGAGATAGGTATCTCAAGGGAAAAAAGGCGATTGTTTCTTTTAAAGAAGACTTAATTGAGATAAGACCGTTTACAAGAGCTGACTTGACCACCTATTTTGACAAAGTGGATGTGGATTTGAAAACAGACCTCTCCGATTGGCATAAGACTCGCAAGGAACTAAGAAGGACTTAGACATGTCAGTAGCATATGTAGATGCTAACGTGTTTGTTTATGCATTCTTAAAGACTAAGAGAGCGTTGCAGCCACACGAAGTAAAGATAAAAGATGCGGCGAAAAAAATTGTTACCAGAATTAACGAAGGCGAAAAAGTAGTCACATCAGTTGTTCACTTCAGCGAAATCTGCAACATTCTAGATGACTATCTCCCAATTGAAGAAGCGCTTTTAATAGAGAGGGGTTTGCTGTTTCGCGAAAATATTTTGATTTGCGACGTTTCCAAAGATGATTATCTAAAAGCAGTATCTGTTGCAGAAGACCAAAGCGTGGGAATTAACGACGCACTTGCTTACGTTTTAATGAAAAAAAGAGCAATTCAGAAGGTTTACTCTTTTGACAAAGACTTTGATGCATTCGCTGATATCCGTCGAACAATTGAGTAAAATCATTCTATTGACGTAAATTGACCGATGAAACAGAGAAAAAACTTTGCTCTTTCGCACCTCAAAAATCAGATGAACTAGTGCGCGCTAATTTTTCACGTTAGTTGTTTAGGCTATGTAATCATGTTAACGATAGAATAATAAAAAACTAATAACTTATTTGAAATTGAATGGTCTCTATTTTTTTTGCAGTTTTAAGATTACTATTAGTGCGCAGTCTTCACATAAGCCGAAGGTTACGTCGGTGTTTTTTCCTGTTTCGGTGGATTTGCTGCTTATTGTGTAGCCTTTTTCTGGGACTTTTTTTCCGCATTTTGGGCAGTTAGTCATAATTTTACATCCTGTATTAAAAAAGAATTTGACATTGTCAAATATATTGTTTATGAAGATACAATTCATTATTGGCGGTGACTAGAACTGTTTCATTTATCTCAAATATTATATATTTATATATCAGATATCAGTATTATCTGATAACCAAAATAACGCTTTGCATATAACAAAGTACCATGGAAGTGACCCAAAGTGGTAGAAAAAGCAAAAATCCTAATCGTAGACGACGAAGAATCCGTCAGAACTACGATGAAAACAATACTAGAAGACGAAAATTTTGAAGTTGACACAGCACCCAACGGCAAAGAAGCCATTCAACTGTCTAAAGAGAAAATGTACAACATAGCACTCCTCGATATACGCCTACCCGACATAGAAGGCGTTGATCTCCTAAAATTACTCGAAGAATATGTCCCGAGAACAAGAAAAATCATGTTGACTGGATACCCGACGCTACAGAACGCAGTGACTTCAGTGAATAAGAATGCTGATGCTTATCTTTTCAAGCCAGTTGATGTCAAAGAACTCCTGGGAATCGTCAAGGAACAACTCAGGCTCCAGGCAGAAGAGAAAGAATTCAGTGAAACTAAGGTAGCTCAATTCATCGGAGCAAGAATAAAAGAAGTAGCAACAGTTCAAAGTTAGTACTACCTTGACTCCGAGGGAACTCTCAACATCCACAATTCAAACTATTACATTTCTGTAATAAGCTAATTGATAATATTGATTGAATAATTCATGTGCGTAATTTAGCGCGCTTGCTCAAGACAGCTTCTCTTTCGCCATATGGGAAACACATGAGTTGAGCTAAAGATTGCGAAAACAAGTATCACGTGATACATTACTAGTATGCTGTCTTAGAATTTCAATTTGAAGACGATTTTTTTGAAGCTACAGTTAGCAATTTGTGTTTTCATGAAGTTGCTGAACGCATGAGACAAAGAGGTTTTGTGGGAGACATCTCCATTTGTCCGTGGTTCAAATCCAGCGATCCTACCACTACCGTTTATCTCTTCCGCAATTCTTTTTGCCGCTTCTTCTTGACCCGGAGGAATCGGCACTCGGATTTTATAGGTTTGTGGTCCTGTTCGTGTTGCACTTGTAAATCTAAAAACCAATAACGAAAGAGAATCATGGTCTTTCTGTGAGACTTCGTCAAAACTGGTTAGCACCATATCCCATGTGTAGAGTTTTCTATTCATATAGATTGCATCTCTAGTGATGTATGCTTCTTTGACTCCGCCTATGTTTAGCTTGTAATTGTGCCATGCAGAAAATTGCCAGGCAAACGCTACTATCCCAATCAAACTCAACATTACTAGAAAAACAATAAAGCCAGCTTCTTCATCAAGTATCCAAAATAAGGTCCCGAAGAAAAGTGCAAAACCAGTAACTATGAGAAAAAGCTCTTTCTTCTCAGATTTTTCTTCCTTATATTCTTCTTTTGCGTAGATAAGCCAATAATCAGAGGTATAAGTCCAGTGAGCTAATACCCCTTCGCCTCGCAGAATCTTGGCAACTTCTTTCGAAAAACCTAGATAGAATACACCCACAATCGCAGTAATGAGGGCTATGAACAAACTCGCGAACGATAGTGCAAATCCCCCTTTCATTCCGTCAATTCCTACCAGTTCGGGGACAAAAATCATAATAACTGCAAAAAAAGCAACAGCCAGCGAAGTTATAGCGACCCTCTTAGGTGGATTAGGGCTCAACTAAACAATCTCCTCAAATGTTATCTATTCTGTGTAATATTAACTTCAATAAATAAACTCTCTAGAAAGGGCTATAGCGCAAGTTAAAGGAAAGAAAAGAAGCTCTAGCAGAGAAAATGGGACTGCGGTGACATCTCCTTTCACAGAGGGATCGAATCCCACTCCCTGCTATTCCAGTAATAGTAATCAGTCATTTTCTAAGGCAACAGAACTTCACCGAAATTTTGATCCACCTTTACAAAACTTAAAAAATAAGGTACAAATAACAGATTTGTATATGAGGACCACCATTAAGGCGATTGTTGTTGTTGCCGTCTTGGTTACTGCTTTGTTAGTTTGGGCACCTTGGATTACAAACGATTTTGCAGTCAACAAGGTGATCGAAAAAGTAGGTGGCTCAGATGCACGTTTTTATTACCTCAATCAAGATATGGCAGTAAAAGACATACCCAAACAGGTTAATTGGTTTCCATTCGGCAGATACGTTGTTTTTCCTGGCGAGGCTGGATGGTTTGTAAGCTTCTATGGAAATGTATTCCCTTAAGATCTGGAGTAAAAGTAGGGGTGATGAAAAAACAGGCGATGCGGCAATTGTGCCAGCAGGCGCAAAGCATAACGTAGTTAATACTTCAAAAAAGTCAGAGCTAAAACTTTATACGATCTATTAACCGCCAGAACATCAAGAAAGTTGTACGCCACACAAAAGCAGACGCTTAAGCTTCGCCTGAAAAATATGACGGTAAGCTACCTGAGTAGTAAACCGTTTTTTCTTTTTAGAGATGCGAGTTATCTTCGATATGCCCTTGTTTAAAATCCATAATGGCTTGTTTCTGGGTCCATGAAAATGGGTAGATGGGGAGGATAGAACGTGAACATTATGAATATTATCGCTAACAAAGCAAGGATGGTGATAGCTACCACTTCAGTTAACCCTGACTCTTTTTCTTGCTTGTATAAACCGTAACTTACAATCTGTCCAACAATAACTGCTATCATGAAAGTAGCTATGTCGACCGCAAGTATTTCTTTGGTGAAAGTGGTGTAAGAATAGAAGACTACTGGAATGATAATCAACATTAAGACAATTCCTACTGCTTTAGCAGAGAAAAAATTGCTAACTTTGTTTCTTAGCGGATACATTATCATTAATAACCAGAATACTGAGGGCCAAAATGGAAGTTTAAGGTGCTCCCAAACTGATTCATTTACTGCTGAAAAAGAGCCGACGACAGGATTATTGCCGGATGAAGCGAACGTGAAATGAAGCGCTGTTCCAAGGAAAATTATGAATAAGGTTCCAATTATTTCTAAAACCAGTGCCTTCTTATTTTTTATCAACCGTTAGCCACCCTAATGGTCTTTTTTTCTTCTAACTCTTGCAACAATTATTGTGGCTAACAACGCAA
>DPLR01000660.1 GCA_003541895.1 Cytophagales bacterium
TCAATACGGGAAATTTCCCGTATTGCACAAGTGGATTATTTTAGATAATTAACCGCAAAATTGATTTGCTCAAGTTTTAATCGATCGCGTAACGAATAATTCTTTTTAACTAAACTCTAAACCAAGTTGTATGTTCAAGCGTCCCTTTTCTTTTGATGGCCGTATTCGAAGAATGGAATACGGTATTAGTTTTATCATTTACATGGTAGTTTATTTTTTTACTGCTTTGCTCACTACTACGGGTGACGGTACAGGTGCGTTGATCATGGTGGTGCTGTGGATTCCATTGGTTTGGTTTTTAATTGCTCAGGGCACAAAGCGTTGTCATGATGTTGGGCGCAACGGTTGGTGGCAGATTATCCCTTTCTATGGTCTTGCTCTTTTATTCATTGACGGTGATCGCGAACGAAATGAATATGGTTCGAATCCTAAATTTCCAGAAGATGTTGATGTACTCGGATCTGAAACGTTGGATGGTCATTTAAAAAGTTAAGATCAGCGGCTTAGCACAACGTAATCTTTCAGGATGGTTTGTAGAAATTCTGTTTTCTTCTCGTTTACCGAATGGATCCCCAGCATGTCTTGAATTTGATGCGACAACTGTTCAACGGCTTCTCCATGCGATTCATTCCTGAACCTGCGGTAGCGTTCAAGGGTTGCTTTAATCAACAAGGCGTGATGCTCTTGCAGTTTTTTTGCTTGCTGATACACAGGAATATATTTGTTTGATTCGTGAATGGAGAGAAGGTCGGAAAGATCGATGGTAGTTTTGAGCTGGGCTTTCACCACTACTGTATTAGCAATGATGTCGCCAATGCGTTGGCCTTTAGCGGAAGATAAAATCAGAAGCGAAGCGATGCCTCCTAATGAAAGATAAATGTCGACTAACCGAAATACCCAACGTGCAGCATAATCAGAAAAACTGGCATTGCCACCGGTTAATTTAATCACCTGAATTTTCATGGCCATTTTACCCACACTCCGCCCATGGTTGAAAGCTTCAAAAGCCAGTGAGTACAGACACGCGGCACCCGCAAGTAGAATAACTACCGCACTGCGGGCAGTAGATGAAAAACTGAAGATGGCAGTAAATACGGTGGTGAGTATGGCCCAACAAAACAACAACGTTACGGTGTCGAGTATGAATGCGATGATGCGGTCTTGCAATGAAGCCAACTCATATTGTAGCACCACATTCTGACTCGTTATAATTTCTACATTTTTCATTTTCAATTTAAAAGCAATATTTTACCATCGAATGAAAGAGACCCGTTTCATAGCTCAAAATAAAGAAAAATGGCATGAAGCCGAAGAACTCTTAAACAGCCCGGTCAAAGATCCTGAAAAATTGGCGAATTTATTTGTGCAGGTGGTAGATGATCTTTCCTATTCCAGAACATACTATCCCAATCGGTCGGTCAGGGTTTACCTGAATAAAATTGCCCGCATTTATTTTTCTCTGATTTATAGTCAAAAGAAAGAAAAGCGAGGACTGTTTAAATTTTTCTGGCTTGACGAACTGCCGCAGGTAATTCTTTTCTGTAAAAAAGAGTTGATCATTTCACTCATCGTTTTTCTGGCGGCCGTTTCAATTGGCGTTTTTTCTTCCATGAACGATCCACAATTCGCCAACTCAATATTAGGTGACAGCTATATAAAAATGACCGAGAAAAATATTGCTAGCGGTGACCCGATGGCAGTGTATAAAGAAAGTCAACAGGTAACCATGTTTCTTGGCATAACGCTAAACAATTTAATGGTGGCCTTTCGAACGTATGTGCTGGGAATTTTTATAGGCATCGGCACGCTGGCCAGTTTGGTTTCGAACGGTGTAATGGTGGGGTGTTTTCAATATTATTTTTTAGAACGCGGGTTGTTCATTGAATCTGCCTCCAGCATTTGGCTCCATGGTACTTTAGAGATTTCTTCTATTATTTTGGCCGGTGGTGCCGGCTTAACCTTAGGCAGAGGATTGATCTTTCCGGGCACGTATTCCCGATTGCAATCGCTGCAGGTGTCGGGTATGCGTTCGCTGAAACTCATGCTGGGCATCACTCCGGTTTTTGTGGTGGCGGCTATCATTGAAAGTTTTCTCACGAGGTACACCCATGCACCAGTCATCGTAAAACTGATACTGATTGTTTTATCGGCTGCTTTCATCGTTGGTTATTTAATAATTTATCCGTGGATGAAATCAAAAAAACGATTTGAAGCTCCTCTGAAAGAAACAAAATTGCCGCCATCGAACACCGAACCGACTCAGTTTCATAACATCAAAAGTAACTCGGATGTATTAAAAGATACGTTCCGATTTTACTCTCGTCACAGTAGCCGTATTGTGCCGTTGGTGCTTGGGGTGGCCGCGGCAGTCAGCGGACTGTCATTATTCCTTGATGAGGAGCCAACAATTTTCTTTGCAAATCTATGGTGGCAGAGTTTCTTTTCGGATATGTTTTACGCGCTGCATACACCAACGTGGCCTTTCATCATTATCAACTCCGTGGCCTTAACCATTATACTTTATCTCCTCATGGTACTGGTAGAAAAAGAATATCGAAA
>DPLR01000252.1 GCA_003541895.1 Cytophagales bacterium
AGTCAAAAACACTCAGTAAAAATTTTAGGAGTACAGGCACCATTGTATCCTTCAACAATGAGTTATTCAAGACCGCATCAGCTTTGGTATCTGCCGAAACTGGTTTGCCGGTATCAACCACAGAATACAGTGACAGTGAACAATCCGCTACAAAAAAAGAAGAAGGCTTTGTTAAAATTCAATTTGTTAATGGAGATGAAGATTCTGACTGGACCGAAAATGCCTTAGAAAAAACCGCCTTGCACCTTGAAGAACTGCAAAGCAAAGGTGCGCACCCCAACGACATTGCCATTATTGTTAGAAAAAATGATGAAGGCGAGCGAATCATTTCGTATTTACTGGCGCATCAAAACTCCGACAAAGCTAAGGCTGGTGTTTCGTATAATGTTGTTTCGAGCGAATCACTACTTATTGATAACGCTGCCTCTGTAAACCTCATTGTTGCTGCGCTCACTTATCTCTTAAATCCTTTGGATGATATAGCCCGAGCGCAATTGAGTTACGAATATGCGCGCCAAAAAAATTCCAGCAGTTCACTAGCCGAAATTTTTCGTTCTTCAAACTATGCCATCTTCGAACATTCTTTACCGACTGAATTTATAAGACAAAAGAATTTCTTGAAAAAACTTCCTCTTTTTGAGTTAACAGAATCGATCATTGACATTTTTGGATTAAAGAACAATTCGGGCGAATTGCCTTATCTCCTTTCGTTTCAGGATTTAGTTTTAGAGTTTGCACATCGAGAGCGAAATGACCTCGGTGCATTTTTAGTATGGTGGAAAGAAAACAAAATTAAAAAATCGATTATAGCTCCAGCCAATGCCAACGCAATTCAACTTATTACCATACACAAAGTAAAGGGCCTTCAGTTCAAATATGTGATCATTCCATTCTGCTCTTGGAACATAGATCACGATAGTTTTAAATCACCCAATCTTTGGGTTCATTCTGATCAATCCATTTTCAAATCGCTTGCACCGCTACCGGTAAAATATTCATCTTCTTTAAAAGAGTCTTTTTTCAAAAAAGATTATGACCACGAGCATGCACGCATCATCATCGACAATTTTAATTTATTATACGTTGCTTTCACGCGCGCAGAACAAGGGTTGTATGTTGTTGCACCCGATCCTGCCTCTAGCAAATTCAAAGGAATGATTTCGCGTATCTTGTTTGATTCCATTGAGCGCTCTCCCTTGCTATCATCCACTTGGAACAAGAATGAAAAAATCTGGGCATCAGGAGAAATGATTGAGCGAAAAGAAACGAAGCAAAGAGAGGAAAACCTTTCGCTGCAAAACTATACCTCAGGTTCATGGAGAACAAAACTGGTAGTGAAGCACACAGCCCATGTAGCTGAAACAGAAGCCGAAGAAGAGCAACGAAAAAAAATCAAATTTGGAATTTACTTGCACAATGTATTTTCGAAAATTAAGTATCAGAAAGATTTGAATCCTGTTGTTGATCAATTCGAGCGAGAAGGAACCATTCATGCAGAAGAAAAACACCAATTAATCCGAACCATAGAAGAGCTAATGAAGAATCCGAAAATTGAAGATTGGTTTTCAGAAAAGTGGGAAGTTAAAAATGAAGTACATGCACTTCTACCGAAAGGGCAAGAATACCGTATCGATCGGCTTTTATTAAAAAATAAAAATGCCGTAGTGATTGATTTCAAAACCGGCCAGCGAAGAAAGGAAGACCAAAAACAAGTTACCGACTATTGCTCTATGCTGCAGCAAATGGGCTTTGTGGCAGAAGGGTATCTGCTTTACTGTAGCGATGGGGAAATTGTTAACGTTCTACCTCCTAAAATTTTGAACAGGAAAAATAAAACCCAGTTAGGCCTCGATTTTTAAAAGATGGATTCCCTTGAAGAAAAAGTTAATTCCGTTCAAGCCGTGTTCAACAAGCTTGACAAAGAGATTGCTAAATTTCAACAGTGGTCAAAGCTGGGTTGTGAATTTGGTTGCGGCAAATGTTGTTTCAAGCCCGACATAGAAGCTACTTTACTTGAGTTTCTTCCGTTTGCCTTTCATCTGTACAAAACCAACCAGGCAGAGCAATGGCTTGAAAAACTGAATTCAAGAAATCAAGAGGTATGTTTGATTTTGAACCCGCATCAATCAGGCGCAGGGCTCTGCACGGAATATTTCCATCGCGGTTTGATTTGCAGGTTGTTTGGCTACTCGGCTCGAACAAATAAATATGGCAAGCGCGAACTTGTTACGTGTCAGATCATAAAAACAAACCAAGAACAGAATTATAAAAATGCTGTAGTTGAAATTGAACAAGGAAAAGAAATTCCCGTGATGAATGAATTCTACATGCAATTGGCATCGATTGATTTTGAATTGGCGAGGGAATTTTATCCGATTAATGAGGCCATCAAGAAAGCCATCGAAAAAGTACTGCATTACTACGCGTACCGGTAATTATAGGCTCCGTGGGTTCCTCAGTTTTTTGATAACCGCTTTCAGAATTTCCGCGGGTTTGAGATTTTTGTCGTGGAGAACT
>DPLR01000541.1 GCA_003541895.1 Cytophagales bacterium
AAAATCTACACGGAAAGTTTTACCAATAAAGTTGGAAAGCAAATTGCCATTCGCCACAAGGATTTGTTAGAAATCTTGAATCACTTAGCCAAATATTACGAACTCACCGATCAATATCAAATGGCGGTTGATGCATTGGCAAAAGCTAAAAATGCAGCCCGTGTAAAATACAATTACTCAGATTATTTATACGGAGCTGAACTGACCAACAACGCGAAGCTCCAAATAAAATTAGGTCAATACGAACAAGCCGATGAAAGTTTGAATTCATCGTTGAAGATTTTAGAAAATTTCCGGAAGGAAGAAGATAAAAAAATCTATTTGGTCGATGCCATTGAAACACAGGCCACCTTGCTCGGTATCAAAGGACTATTTGACGAAGCGGAAGATAATCTTGATCGTGCCGCGAAAATTATTTCGAAAGCAGATAGCCCGATTGGCATTGACGAATACAGTACTACTGCCTTGCTTGCCAATCTTTTCATTCAACTGGGGCAATATTCTAAAACAGAAGAAAAACTTAATGACCTCATCCGCAACTATGAAAAAGTTTACGGACCGAGCTCACTTCGATTGATTGAGCCGCTGGTGAACCTCGGCCGCTTGTCTCTTTTAAAAGGCGAATATGCCGAAGCTGATAAAATTGCTGGCCGTGCAAAACAAATTGGCTTGAGTGTGTACGGAGAAAAATCAACAAAGATGGCTCCCGTGCTTTTGTTGGATGGCGACATCGATTATGCCATTGGCGATTACGATGTGGCTCAGGATAATTTTACCAAAGCAATGAACAGCCAGGAAAAACAATTTGGACATAATCATATTGAAGTGGCCAAATCACTGTCGCGAATTGCGTTGGTGAAATTTTATAAAGGAGATGCTGCTGCTGAAATTGAAAAGATGTTGTTGGATGCTCAAAACATCATGGGCACTCGTTTGGGAAAAGACAATCCGCAATATGCAGAAGTATTAAAAAACGTTGCGGTGGTCAACATCGCACAGAAAAAATATCCGGTGGCGTTTAGTTCGCTAACCCAAGCAGAGTCGATCTGGCGAAATAAAACAGGAAGTAAAGGGAACATCAATGCCGCTAGTATTTATGCGCTTACCGGTGATGTCTACTACCAAATGAAAGTGTATACCAAAGCGGAAGAATTTTATAACAGCGCCAAAGACATCTATGAAAAATATTTTAGTCGTCAACATCCAGAGTACGTAAGAATCTTATCGAAGCTTGCGAAAGTGTATTACATGCAAAAGGATTACAAGCGCTCAAAGAAAAATATTGAAGAGGCGCTGAACGACTACGATCTATTCATTAAACAATATTTTCCTGCGCTGAGCGAACGCGAAAAAGCTAAATATTGGAATACCATGAAGGGTGATTTTGAATTTTACAACACGCTTGCTTTTGGCCAGCTTGAAGATTTCCGCGACCTCGCAGGGAAAGTGTATAATTACCAATTGCTCACAAAAGCTTTGTTGTTGAGTTCGTCAATAAAAATCCGCGAGCGGATTCAAAACAGCACGGACGAAACATTGAAATCGGCTTATAACAATTGGGTTGAGAAAAAAGAGTTTCTGACCAACGCTCTTTCCATGAGCAGTGCGCAATTGATTCAAAATGAAATTGATCCCGCTGCATTAAGTGCCGAAGTTGAAAAACTAGAACGCGAACTCAGTCAAAAATCCGAATTGTTTGGCCAAAGTTTTGAAAACAAAAAGATCACGTACGAGAACGTTCAAAAATCGTTAGGCAAAGGTGAAGTAGCCGTGGAGATGGTTCGTTACCGTTACTTCAATCACAACTTTACCGACTCGATAATTTACGTGGCAATGTATGTAAAGAATGATAACGCACGTCCGAAGGTAATTACTATCCCAGAAGGTTATCGTTTAGAAACTCGGTATTTCAAATATTATCGCAACTGCATTATCAGCAAAGTTCCAGATGCGTTTTCTTACAAAGTTTTTTGGGAACCACTTCAAAAAGAAATCGGACAATATGCAACCATCTACTTGTCGCCTGATGGGGTGTATAACCAAATTAACCTCGAGGCTATTCCCACACCCGATGGAAAATATGTGATCGACAACTCAAACATTGTGATTGTGAGCAATACCAAAGATTTGTATGTGCGAAAACTCAAATCACGCCCCTTGGCCACCAACACGGCTACGATGTTTGGCAATCCTAAATTTTATTTAACGGCCTCAAACAACCGCAGGATTGCCGACCTGCCCGGCACAGAAAAAGAAGTGACAGAACTTGAACAGTTGCTAAAACAAAAAGGATGGAAAACATCGGAGTATGTTGAAACTTCTGCCAGCGAGGAACAAGTGAAAGGATTGGAGAGCCCGAAAATTTTTCACATTGCCACGCACGGATTTTATACACCGGCCATCAGCGAAGACGATGCAAAACAGATGACCGAAAGCGAAGCACAACTCACAGAGAATCCATTGTTAAAAACCGGCTTGTTACTGAAAGGCGCTGGCGATCTTCTCGAGAAAACAAAATACAATTACAATCTTGAAAGTGGAATCCTCACTGCTTACGAAGCGATGAACCTCAACCTCGACAAAACCGATCTCGTGGTGTTGAGTGCTTGCGAAACAGGTTTGGGTGAAGTCTCTAACGGTGAAGGTGTGTATGGTTTGCAACGCGCATTTTTGGTGGCGGGTGCGCGCGTGCTTATCATGAGTATGTTTAAAGTAGATGATGA
>DPLR01000322.1 GCA_003541895.1 Cytophagales bacterium
CATGTCTTATCCAGAACGATTGAAAAGCGACTTTCCAAGGTTTGATTTTGCCAATTTCCCGGCACTGACATTTGAGAAGCCCGATATGGAAACTTTTCGTAATCTTGCGCTAGCGTTTGAAGCGCTGGCACGGGGAGGAAACATGCCTTGTGTGCTAAATGCCGCAAATGAGGTTGCTGTAGCGGAATTCCTCAAAGACCGCATCGGCTTTTTAGAAATGTCGGAAGTGGTGGAACGATGCCTGCCTAAAATGGATTATATCGCTGGTCCTACCTTGGAGGATTACGTGAGTACGGATAAGGAAACAAGAATTAAAGCTAAAGAACTGATAAACTAATGGAAGGATTGATTATGACGGCCCAGCTTCTGCTGAGCCTTTCAATTTTGGTGGTGGTGCATGAGTGGGGACATTTTTTTACAGCGCGCATGTTCAACATACGCGTGGAGAAATTCTATCTCTTCTTCGATTTCCTTTTCCCGATGGCCAACGTGATGAACTTCGCGTTGTTCAAGAAAAAGAAAGGCGATACTGAATATGGTATTGGTTGGTTTCCGCTGGGCGGCTATGTGAAAATTGCCGGCATGGTAGATGAAAGCATGGACAAAGAGCAAATGAAGTTACCACCTGAACCTTGGGAGTTTCGTTCGAAACCCGCTTGGCAAAGACTCATTGTGATGCTGGGCGGAATTATTGTGAATGTGATTGTAGGAGTTCTGATTTTTATCGGGATGACGTTTTTTATTGGAGATAAATTTATTCTCAATGAATATGTGAACAATCACGGTGGTGTTGAAGCTCGAGAAATCGCTCAGCAACTTGGAATTAAGACGGGTGATAAAATCGTCAAAATCAATGGGCAATCGTTTGACTATTTTGATGACATCACAAAAACGGATGTGATGCTCTCAAAAAATTCTACTTACACAGTGCTGCGCGATGGTCAGGAAATTCAAATTCCAATCCCCGCCAACTTCATTGAGAATTTCAGTAAGAAAGAAGCAATGTTGAATTTTGTTTTGCCTAGAAGATCACCACTGATAGATCAAGTTTTAATAGATTCGATTGCCGGAAAAGTGGGGTTAAAACAAGGTGACCTGATTGTTGAAATACAAGGCAAGCCAATTACGTACTACGATGAATTGCGTACTGAATTAAAAAATCTTAAAGGCGATACGTTATCATTTAAAGTAAAACGTGGCGAGGAAGTTCTTGCCTTCAAAGAATATTTTAAAGGCCACACAAATATTGGATTTGCTATTCCATTTAACATCGTACCTCCCGAAGGAGAAAGAGCAATTAAATATTCATTTGGTCAATCCATTGTACTTGGTCCAGGCCGCGCGTTTGATGTGATTGGTGTTCAGCTCAAAGCTTTCGGAAAACTTTTCAGAAGAGAACTCAGTGTAAAAAATTCTTTGTCGGGTCCGATCGGTATGGCGAAAATGTACGGTGGAGTTTGGGATTGGGAACGCTTCTGGAAAATGACCGGATTACTTTCAATGGTTCTCGCCTTCATGAACTTGCTTCCAATACCTGCCCTCGATGGCGGTTACGTAATGTTCTTGCTGTACGAAATGATTACAGGCAGAGAACCATCAGAGAAATTCTTTGAGAACTCGATCAAGATTGGAATGGCAATACTGCTGCTGCTGATGGTATTTGTGTTCTACAACGACATCGCGAAGTTGTTCACCGGAAATTAAACTCGTTATTGGTTAATAGTTGTTCGTTGTTAGTTTACTCTTCTAGCAACTAACAACTATTTATAAACTCCGTAGCAAAACTCTTTCAAATAGTCGGTGGCACCGTCTTCGCCTGCCTCAAGGGCTTTGCGTAGGCAACTGCATCCTTGATCTATTTTATCGTTCTCAACTAATGCAACTCCTTTGTAAAATAAAGCACTTGCATTTTCAGGTTCAATGCGTAGAGCGAGATTCAAATATTTAATGGCTAGGTCATATTCTTTTTGCTCCATGCAAAACGATCCGGCATAGAGATAGGATGGCGTGTAGTTTACATCGAGAATAATAGCGTTGTTCAGGCAAACAAAAGCGCTGTCAATATTACCAAGCGCGTGATAAACACTTCCTAGAACAGCCTCAACCTCGGCATCATCGTTAATGGTTTTGAATAGGAGCAAATCTTTCTTAGCTAATTCGTACTCACCCTTCGCTGCAAGCAACGTTCCGCGCCAAAAGAGAAGTTGCGGATTTCTATTTCCCAACTCAATGCATTTTTGAACTTCTATCAGTTGATTAACCTCATCATTTTTATGTCGGTAGATCAACGCTAACAAAAGATGTGCTTTCGGGCTTTCGGCAAATTGATTGACGTAGAGGGAGACATCCTTCAAGGCTTGATCAAAATTCTCAATGCTGTAATAACCTACAGCACGTTTGTACAAAGCCTTGTAATTGCTTTTGTCTTTGAGTTTAGATTCATCAATAATTTTTGAGTAGAGTTTGATCGCTCCATTGAAATCTTGATGACCCATCAAGGTATCGGCATCGGTCTCCCACTTGGCCCAACGCGTTTGTTCATCTTGTGCAAAAGCAACTCTTGCACAAGATGAAAATAAGACGAGAAGCAGAAAAAAATTAAACTGCTGTTGCCGCCCGGTTA
>DPLR01000143.1 GCA_003541895.1 Cytophagales bacterium
AGGTTTGGCTTGTGTATAATTCTTTCGTTCGGTCTCTAGTTTACCCATGAGCATCAAGTTGTTGATATAGGCAATGCGGATGGATTTCTCTTTCGAAATTTTCATCCCTTCACTTAAGTACTGATACGCTTCATCATATTTCTTTTCTTCGATTTTAAGTCGACCCATCACATGAAGATTGTCAGCTTTCACACGCATCGCGCCAACTTTATCGCAAGTAACCAACGATTCCTTCAACCATTTTTCTGATTCAGCATATTGATGTAGGTAGAGATAGGATTCGCCCATGCATGCTTGGACAATTCCAAGATTTTCATTGTAATCATGAGCCTTCTGCATGATGGCATACGATTTTTTATAATACTCCAAACCTTTATCATAATTGCCTTCAGACGTCATACACTCGCCAAGGTTGGCCAATGGTGCAAGCCTTGCGTATTCGGAACCCATACTTTTATAAAGACTATCGGCCATCGATTGGCAATAGATAGCAGAATCATATTCATTGATTTGCTTAAACGTATTCCCTTTGTCAATGTAAGCTCCGGCAACTCCCCAAGAGTTATCAACTTTTTTATATAACTCAAGACTCTTGTTAGCAACATCTAACGACTGACTAAACTCAGCCATTTCGCGTAGCACAGCGTTGCGTATTCCGTAGATGTTTGCCTGCAATCCCGTATCTTTTAACGTGTCGTTAAGGGCTTGCGCTTTATCTAAGATTGCCATGGCCTTTTTATTGTCACCATCAACATAGGAGGCATCGCTGGCGGCATCGCACAAGGCTTCACCATAATTTTTCCAGAGCTTACCTTGAAAATAAACGTCTTGCATTTTCTTTAAAGCGGACTCGGCTATTAGCTTTTTGCCCTGCGCACGATACAAAGATTTCATTCTTGAGTACGTAAACCCTTGCATGGAATTGTCTTTCAATTCAATGCTCAACTTCAAAGCTTCGTTAAAATATTTTTCTGCAGCCGCATAATCATTGTCAACCGATTGAGCAATGACTCCTCTATTTGCTAACGTATAGATCAAATTGTATTTGTCTTTCAGTCTTTTTTGAATGACAGATGCCTGATCATAATATTTTGATGCTTCTTTAAATTCGCGTTTGTTGTGATACAATCCGCCTAACGATGACAAAGTACTAGCATAGCTAACGCTGTCCTTTTTTATTTTTTGAATAGCCAACGCTTTCGAATAAAAATCGATCGCCTTCTCGTAGTGTTTTGATGTTTTGTAATTGTCGGCAAGATCAACGTAATTTTTTGCAAGCTCTGTTGAGTCGCCAATTTTTTCTAATGCTTCGGTTGCATTGCTTAGCGCTTCTGCACTTGCGATTGGATTATTTGATTCGGTATAAATCTTTGTGAGTTTACTCCATGAAGCAGCTACACGCTTCAAATTTTTTGATTTGGTTGCCAAACTGATGGCTGCCCGATGTGATTCAATGGACTTGGGATAATCCTTTAAATTACAGTAGTCTTGGCCAATATTAGAAAGCATGGTGGAAGCATTAACTGAATCGGCAAGCTGCATGTACATCTTGTAAGCAACCTCATATTCGTGTATGGCTTCTTCATAGTTAAGTGGGTTACCATTGCCCCATTGGTAGCCGCAGTCCCAATGCATCTCTGCTTCTTTGTTGCCATTGCCTGCAAGTTTGTAAGCTTCCGAGGCTTTAAGAAATGTTACTCTTGCAGTTTCGTAATTTTCTAGCGATACATAATTGTCGCCCTGCTTTTCTAGGCATTCAGCTACTTCATTTTCATTGCCCGCTTTTTTGTATTGATCGGCTGCTTGTTGAAACGTAGCAATGGCGCTTTCATATTTATTCAACGAAGCAAGCGCATCGCCTTGACGCTCCAGGCATTCAGCAATTTTTTCTATTTTGGCTAGCTTTTCTAAAAAGGTTTGCTGAAGTTTTAAATAAAAGATTCGTTTACGATAATTTTTAAAGTGATTGTAACTATCGCTGGTGCGATAATATACATCAGCAAGATTTTCTGCATTGCTTGATTTTACAGCCAATGCAATAGCTTCGTTGTGTATTTTATAAGCGTTGATTGAATCATTTGCATCGCGATAATTATAGGCAATGTTGTTAATGAGAGAGCAACGGCTGGTAGTATCATTCAAAAAATATTTCTCTGAAATACGATATGTTTCGCTAGACTTCTTGAGGTTATTCAATTTGCCAAGGGTGTAAGCAATGTCCCAATAGGCATCACCTAATTTGGAGGTTTCGGTTGGGCGCAAATAGTTCAATCGTTTTTGGTATCGATCAAGTGCGGCAGTGTACTGCTCAAGGCTCTTGTAAAACTTACCGGCATTCTCTAACTGAGTGGCAGCATCGGTAGAATCTTTTAATTGAATATAAATGTCTGCTGATGTATCATAATACTTTACTGCTTCTGAAAGACCACTGTTCTTTTTTGAATAGGCATAACCCAAACTCCATAAGGCCGATGCCTCATCAGTCATATCTCCAGTTTTTTTTGCAGCGGTTAACCCTTCATTATAAATGGTGATTGCCTGATCGATCTTGTCTTTGGCAAGTAACGCATTACCATTGTCATCGAGTATTTTAAAAAGCTGCAAATTAACAGCCGTGCTCGTTGGGTTTTCTAATCCGAATTTTCGCCAAATTACCACCGAAGGAGCATACGATTCAATGGCTTTGTCGTAGTCTTTTAAATTATAAAATGCTTTGCCCTGGTAATGTTTAGCATGTGCAACAAACTCATCGTGCTTAGCGGCCTCAAACGCCTGTGCTGCTTTAGTGAACCATACGATGCTTTTGTTGTATTCTTTAAAATAATCAGACATCTCGCCAA
>DPLR01000244.1 GCA_003541895.1 Cytophagales bacterium
TTTTCAATGATTTGGTTAGCTCGCAATAATTGCATTTTTACTTTTTTACCTGGTCTAGTGTTAAAGAAATTATTGACATGGCTCAAATCCATATCAGATGTGGGGAGGGTATTTATGGAAACAATCTTATCGCCTTTTTGAATTGCAGACCTGAACGCAGGCGAATTTACTCTTACCTCTATTATTTCAAATTCGCGGAGTTTAAGCCCGATAGCTTTTACTACCAAACCGCTCATGTTGTTGAATGATTTCTTTTTAAGAGTTGAATTAGGTTTGATATATATCTTCTCACTTGGAAAATCAAATATGACATCAAACCGACTTAATACATCACCTCCTATTGATCCGTTTCGGTAAACTTTTGTGCCCTGCAGAGAATCATTATATGTTTCGCGATCCGGAAAGCTCGCAATCATATCAGGTATTTTATACTTCCCCATAGCTAGGCTTTTAATCCTACCTATTTTACCTGTGATTACTCCGGCCAAACCTCGACCAACGCTGCACGAAATATTTTTTGTGGGTACTATAATTTTATGATTTGATTTTGTGTCCAAGAACAATCCGTGACTTGCACCGGTATCCACCATTAATTTAGCACTGATACTGGTGGTGTCATTTATCCATACATCGGCAACGTAATAGGGCTTTGTATCTTCGACCGTAATTGGCAGCGATGCATATTTTTTTTTGGGCTTGAACTTCTGAGGTGTCATTAGCTTCAGAAGTTTATTCTCGTAATCAATTTCCACCACAAAACGACTGAAGAGTTCATATCCTAATATGCCATGAACCGCGGTGCCAAGTGAGCTTCTTAATTCTAAATAATCGGTTTCTAATACCAACATGGCATGACCGCGCCCATGCACCCCGGGCATATCCAAAGTAACGTTATTGGTTATGTAGGCATTTACTAATTTTTCACCACCGGGGGCAGAGATAGTATACTTTTTAGAATAGGCTAAATGCAGAATGTCACTATACGTTTTCTCTGTGAGAATTGTAGTTCGAACCCCTGTATCAACAATAAATTTTAATGGCAATTGATTATTTATTATAACCGGCACAACCACCAAGTTGTTATGAATTTCAATTGGAATCTGAACTTTTGTTGCCCCGTCTGCCAGTGAAAAACCGAGTTGCCCAAATGATTGGGCTGATACTATAGTTAATAAAAAATTTAAAATCCTCCGCATCGATTGCTTATTATCAACAATCTAACGAAAAAAAAGTACAGAAGATTAGGCTAATTTAATTTTACCCCAAGAGCAGTTAGTAATTTTTTAGGGTCGTCTGAAATTTTTATTTGAGCGAGATTAGCCGAAGGTAGAAATTTCATTTCCGCCATATGCTTCATTTGCAAAATTAAGTGATCGAAAAAGCCACTTATGTTGAGTAAGCCAATTGGTTGATTGATTAAACCGAGCTGACGCCAGGTGAGGATCTCAGCAAATTCATCTAGAGTTCCCCAACCTCCAGGAATAGCAACAAATACATCGGCAAGTTCAGCCATTCGCTTTTTGCGTTCATGCATTGTGCTCACAATCTCAAGTTGTGTAATACCCGTATGTCCAACTTCTTTCCTCATCAAAAAATCGGGAATCACTCCAATAACCTTTCCTTGATCTGCTAATATTTCATCGGCAAGAACGCCCATAAGACCAATGTTACCTCCTCCATATACAAGTGTAGAGTTACTATCGCAGATGAGTTTGGCAAGTACTTTTGCGGCTTGTGTAAATGCCAAGTCGGCACCATGACTAGAGCCACAGAAGACGCAAATGTTCATTGGTCAAGGAGTTGACTCAATGTTTAACATCATGCTCGTTGTTGCTTACTTTACTGTTTGGAAACAACCAAATAGAAATAATGGCGAGAATAAATAATGCGATAACTACTGAAAATACTGACATGATTTAAAATTTTGTGGTTCAAAAATAAATTTCGCTTTCTAAATATTTGCAAATTGTGATGAAAAAATAAAAATGTTCTCATTTTGAACAGAAAATGATGAAAAAGACAATTCTAATCTCAGCAATATTATTTGCAGTACTTGTTGCGGGGCTAATCTTTTTGAGGGTTAAGGCTAAATCTTTTAGTCCTGAATCGAATGTTGACTTCATCGATGGGAATCTTAAGGTTCATGTTTTCTACAATCGTCCATACAAGAAAGGGCGAGAAATATTTGGTAAGCTTGTTCCTTATGGAAAACCGTGGCGCACCGGAGCTAACGAACCCACTGTTTTTGAAACAAACCAAGATCTTTCATTTGGCGACAAAAAACTCAAGGCTGGAAAGTATAGTCTTTGGACAGTACCTGAGGAACAGAATTGGCAGATAATTTTCAACAGTAGCGTTCCTTGGTGGGGAATAAATTTCAATGGTGAGACACTTAGAGACCCCGCTGCTGATGCTCTTGTTTTAGAAGCACAAGTTCACCACCCACAAGACAAAGTCTTTGAACAATTTACCATTTCTATTGAGAAAAGTAATGATGGAATGGAGTTGGTTTTGTTTTGGGATAATACGGTGGTAGCCGTACCCTTTAATTCGAAATAAGTTTAATCAGATACTAAAAAGAATATTTATGATTCAAATTATCCCCTCCATCGCATTGAGAAAAGGCCAGGTAGTGAAAATGCGAAAGGGCGACCCAAGCAGCGAAAAAGCGTACGATGAAAATCCACTTGACCTTGCCAAGCGATTTGAAGACCATGGTATAGAAGTAATCCACTTAGTTGATCTGGACGGAGCTGAAACGGGTAACCCAAAAAATTATCATGTTCTTGAAGCAATTGCGGGGCACACCGATCTTAAAATTGATTTTACTGGGGGCATTTCTACGGATGGAGATGTCGACAAAGCATTTGAATACGGAGCCGATTATATTACCGCTTCGAGCATTGCAGTTACCAATCCCGAAACGTTTTCATCGTGGATAATTTCATACGGAAGAGAAAAAATCACCCTTGGAGCAGATGTATCGGATATCAAATCAATGAAGGTTGCGTTTCGCGGATGGCAAAAAAAATCGGAAATCCATTTATTTGATCACCTTCAAAGTTTTTATAACCGTGGTTTAAAGTATGCAAAATGTACTGATGTTTCTAGAGACGGGGTGCTTGAAGGTCCTGCCTTCGACTTCTATGCTGAGATCATCAGAAAATTTCCCGACTTAAAAGTTTTAGCAAGTGGTGGAGTGAGGGGTATAGATGACATAAAGAGACTTAACGATATGGGCATCTTTGCAGTGATTTTTGGAAAAGCTTATTACGAAGGAATTTTACAGCTAAAAGACCTAGAGCAATTTTTAGTTAAATCATCTTAGTTGCTTTCCTCATCGACAATATCCGAAAACTTAAACTTTTGGATGATGAAATAAAGAAAGTTAAAAGAGAATGGATCTTCTTTTTTCT
>DPLR01000528.1 GCA_003541895.1 Cytophagales bacterium
GAATCAGGCTTGCGAAAAATGTGAGGCGAGCTTCGAGCCCGAACCTGGTTTTTATTTTGGTGCGCTGTATGTAAGTTATGCTTTTACGGTGGCCATTTTTATTGGTATTTCATTGGGACTGTACTACACGATTAACCCAGCTGAATGGGTTTATATTGCTTCTATCATCAGCTCAGCTATCTTATTGATCCCATTCAGTTTTCGTTACTCCCGAATTTTATTTCTGTATTGGTTTGGTGGACTTCAGTCTAAAAATCAATAACGAGTTTTAACTCTCCTAAATTTCCTGTAGGTTGAAGAAAGGAGGTTTATGAAGAAATACCTTTTTTTAATCGCTGCATTCCTTTTTATTCTTACTTCCATTTTTTGGAGCAATTCTCAAATGGGCAGGTTTACAGAAGAAGACCTGGTCAGTGTACTCACACAAAATCTTTCTGCTGAAATGGGTTTAGTGAAAAAGGAAGCTCAAACGCTGAAAGTTAACTGGTCAGCCGCGAGTCACCCTTTTTTTTTGATTGAAAATAATCGCATTACAAAATGGAATAGAACGACTCCATTTATTGAGGTAAAAGAAATTCAAGATAATTTTGAATGGAAGCTAATCCATAATTTTTCATCTAGTCATTTAGTTTACAAAAAAAAGACGTCTGATTCTTCTTTTGTTGTTGGGGTAATTCCACTGCGTGCAGGGTATCGGTTAACAAACCAATATTTAAATACAACTTGGAACGAGAAAATATTTCCAATCAGTGAACTTCAAATTTACCCTACCAATGCCGATGAAGGTGGCTTAGTTTGTGTTCAAGATGTTGGCTGTTTATTCAGAGTAAAAATAGGCCAACAGATCAGAGTTACAAATTCAATTTCTGTTTATCTGATTTTGATTGCGACAATCTTACTGATTGCTTTTGTGTATTATCTGGTGAGAGAATTAGTGTTGGCAAGAAAATATTTGAAAGGATTCATTGCTCTTTTCTTTTCACTGGCTGCTTTACGAATAGGAATGGTGAGTTTATCATTTCCATCAATTTGGATGTACTCTAACTATTTCGATCCTCGGTATTTTGCCTCATCTACATTTAATGCTTCAGTTGCTGATTTCTTCTTTAACTCACTCGTGGTATCGATTGCATCGGTTTATCTTCTTTTTGTTTATGCAAAATCAACTTGGCTTAAAAGATTGATACGCGCATCAGAATATGTTCGGCTAAGTTTCAGTGTGCTATTTTTAGTCGGTGCATTTTTTAGCTTTTTATTCCCTCACCTTTTTGTGGAAGCAATTTTTCACGATTCCTCCATTGTCCTTGATATCTCAAAAAGCGTTCAATTTGATGGTGTGAAACTGTTCGCGCTGGGTGCTTATATTTTAAGCTGCATAAGTTCTTTCTGTTTTGTTCATTGTTTTCTGGCTATCTCGAATTCAATATTAAATCTTAGAAAATTATCAATTGCACTACTATTTTCATCTCTTATTTTTATCGGATATTTTGTTTCTTCTGAGCTGGATTATTGGCCAGTTTTTGTTTTTGCTAGTATTTACTTTCCACTAGTAGCTGCACTTCAATTGCACAAGCACCTCCTAAAATTCAAAAACAAGACGTTGATTTATTTTTTGATAGCAACGTTATTTTATTCAGCAATGGCCGCATGGGACGTGCGCAATTTTTCGGATGAAAGAACGAGTAAGGCGTTGTTGCGCTCAGCTTCGAGTCTTATTGGCAATGATGAATTAGGTGAATTTTTACTTGATCAGGCGAAGATTAAAATTGCAAACGATTTGTTTGTTGTTTCGAGTGTAGAGAATCCTTTGCTCTCGAAAATGCTGGTAAAACAAAAAATCTCACAAATCTATTTGGGCGATTATTTTGATCGTTATGATGTCGGTATTAATTTATTTCTGGCCGATGGTTCACCGGCAGACGCAGAATCAAAAATAGATTTCGCCTCTTCCATCAGAGCAATTCAATCAACTGCCAATAAAACGAATTACGAATCTGTCTATTGGATACAAACAAAAAGCCCTCGATCACTTAAACGTTATGTTTTGATTGTTCCTCTGGTGAAGAACAATTCAAATTTGGGATACGTAGTAATCGACCTCAATTTGAAAAGGGTTTTTACCAATAGGGTGTACCCAGAGTTGTTATCCGACAACCGGTTCAATCAGATTGGTTACAACAAGGAATTTAGTTACGCTCTTTTTAATGGACATAACATACTAGACCAAAATGGTTCTATCGATTTCGAACGTGATTTTAGGAAAGAGTGGCTAAGTGACCGATCACTCTATTCTAAAGGTGTTAAATCAAGGACACACCTATTTGTGGCCGAAGAGGACGAGGTCAACAGAATAGTTGTGCTTGGCGCTGAACGTAGTTCAGTGTTTAACATGATCTCTAATTTTTCTTTCTTTTTTGTCATCGGCATCATTTTAATTTTGATTGTTTGGTTTTTATCTTTTAACCGAAGGTTTGTTTTAAGAAGGTCGTTAAGTTTTTCTACGCGTATTCAGTTATTTTCTTATTTGTCATTAGTGATTCCATTGGTGGCAATCAGTTTGATCTCTGTGCGAATGATAGTGAATTCGAACAACGTTCAATTTGAAAAGGAAGTAGTAAGTAAAGGTGTTTTGTTGACTGAGAATTTAGTTCCTACACTGGAAAGAGCGAGGCAGGATTCTGCGTTGTACGGAATAAAGGAAATTGTTGTGGGTACATCTCAAGTTACAAGTATTGATGCAAACCTTTATTCTTCAGCTGGTGAACTAATCACTTCCAGTCAGCCTTTGATTTTCTCTAATCAGTTGTTGATGCCTCTGATCAATGCAAATGCACTTGAAAAAATCACTAGTGAAAATCTTTCTACAGTTAGGATGAGTAATAAAGTTGGTGCGCTAGAATATAATAGCTCTTATTTTTCTGTTAGATCACCTAAGACTGGCGAGTTATTAGGGATTTTAGAGTTACCATTTTTTAATCCGAAGGATGAGTCAACTCAAGCCAGTGTGGTTTCTAATATCTTAGTCACATTTGTTTTTGTTTTTCTATTCTTTTCGGTTTTCTCGTTTAAGGTTGTTAGTAACCTAACGGCTCCGCTTTTTTTCTTAGCCAAAAAGTTAAGTTCAACTTCATTCTCTTCCACTCAAAAAGTGGAATGGAAATCGAATGATGAAATTGGTGAACTAGTAAAGCAGTATAATCAAATGTTGAAAAACCTTGAGCAGAGTAGGCTCGAGTTAGCTCGTCAAGAAAAGGAAAACGCTTGGCGCGAAATAGCGAAGCAAGTTGCTCATGAGATTAAAAATCCGCTAACACCAATGAAGTTAACACTGCAGCAACTAGAGCAAAAATTATTGACTGGAGATTTGCAAACAGATAGAACATCTGCAGCTGTTCAAACGCTTTTGGCGCAGGTTAATATCCTTGACGGAATAGCAAGCTCGTTCAGTACTTTCGCCAACATGCCATTACCTCAGATAAATAACGTGGATTTAGTTGGTGTGTTAGAGAGGACAGTGCTGCTCTTTCAAGATCATTCTCTTGGCAGTGTAAATTTTAACAAGCCAGCATTCTCACTATTTGTCGAAATTGATGAGCGACTTTTGGGTAGGATAATTTCGAATATTATTCTAAACGCACTTCAGTCAAATACGGAAAGGAAAGTGATGGTTGAGGTTGGTGTTACAATTGTTGCAGACGGATTCACGACATTATATGTGAAAGACAACGGAATTGGTATTTCGCCCGAGCTACAGAATAAAATATTTCTCCCTCATTTCACGACTAAAGCTACGGGCTCTGGACTGGGTCTTGCCATCGCAAAACAGGGAGTGGAGCTGATGGGTGGTACAATCTGGTTTGAGTCAACGCAAGGGCAAGGCACTTGTTTTTTTATCAAACTTAAAAACAGGTAATCAATATTGTTTGTACAATTAATTTCCGCGGATCTTTCGCATCACCTTATTGGCAAACACAAAATCATCAAGTTCTTCAACGCCCGATTTGGTGATGTCCTCTGAGTTGCCTTCCCAAAGTTTGTGGCCTTTGTAAAGAAAAATAATGTTCTCGCCAATACCCATTACAGAATTCATATCGTGGGTAACCACTACTGTAGTGATGTCTAGCTCGTGAGTGATTTCGTGAATGAGTTCATCGATTAAAATGGATGTTTGCGGATCGAGGCCGGAGTTGGGTTCATCGCAAAATAAATAGTTAGGGTTGTTCACAATGGCGCGTGCAATGCCCACGCGTTTCTTCATACCGCCACTAATCTCTGATATGGCTTTCTTATTTGCGTTTTCAAGGCCTACGCGCTTCAAACATAAATTAGCACGATCAAGCTTTTCATCGTGGGGCATTTTTGTAAGTACGTCCAATGGAAACATCACGTTCTGTTCTACATTTTTTGAGTCGAACAAGGCACCTCCTTGAAAAAGCATTCCGATTTCTCTTCTGATCTCGGCCTTCATGTCTTTGTCGGCTTCAGTAAAATTCC
>DPLR01000591.1 GCA_003541895.1 Cytophagales bacterium
ACTTTAGATTATGAACAACTCCTTTCATCGGCTGACGAAAAAAAGTTTATCCCTTATGATGGTGATGAAAATACAGCCGCGGCTATGTGCTACACCACCGGTACCACCGGCAAACCAAAAGGGGTTCTTTATTCGCATCGCTCCATTGTCCTTCATTCTATGGCAAGCGCTTTTGCCGATGGCCTGTGCTTGATGGAAACAGACATCCTACTCCCCGTGGTGCCGATGTTTCACGTCAACGCATGGGGCCTTCCCTTCACCTGCTCGCTGGTCGGTTCTTCACTGGTTTTTCCAGGGCCATATCTTGATGCTACCAGTTTACTCGAGTTGTTTGAAAAAGAAAAAGTAACCATCACTGCCGGAGTGCCCACCATTTGGCTAGGCATTCTTAACGAACTTGATACGCATCCAAAAAAATATGATTTATCAGCGCTTCGTTTAATGATCGTTGGAGGTTCGGCAGCACCTCGCTCCATGATCGTCAGGTTTGAAGAAAACCACCATCTGAAGATTTTGCATGCGTGGGGAATGACCGAAACATCTCCGGTAGGAACAGTCGGTGTTTTACTATCCGATCTTCAGAGCAAACCAAAAGACATACAATTTGATTATCGCGCCAAGCAAGGAATTCCAACATGGTGTGTAGAGATAAGAGGCAGAAATGAAAACGGCATCATCCCCTGGGACGGAAGCACGATGGGTGAACTTGAGGTGCGTGGGCCTTGGATCGCAAAGGCCTATTACAACTCACAGGAAGGCGATGAACGATTTACTGGTGACGGCTGGTTTAAAACAGGCGACATCGCCACGATCGAGCCCAACGGATATGTTGAGATCAAAGACAGGAGCAAAGACGTGATCAAGTCGGGAGGCGAGTGGATAAGTTCTGTAGCACTTGAGGGCGCCATCATGGGCCATCCGTCCGTTGCAGAAGCTGCTGTTTTTGCCATACCCAGCGCCAAGTGGGTTGAGCGCCCCATGGCTTGTGTAGTGTTGAGAGAAGGGAAAACCGCAACGAAGGAGGAGATCATCAAATTTCTTGAACCAAGCTTCACTAAGATTCAATTGCCTGATCACATTGAGTTTGTCAAAGAAATTTCGAAAACTTCGGTTGGAAAGTTTAAAAAGACGGCTCTGCGCGAACAGTATAAATATTTCGGATCGTAGAAAACTTGTTAAGATTTTCACAACTCAAAAAATAAGGCCTTCTTTTCGTAGCTTCGCCCGTTAATTTTGATATGAAGCTCTACGAAAAATATCCGATCTCATTGACGAACTCCCTTTCGGGGAAAAAAGAAAAATTTGAAACACTTGTTCCGGGTTTTGTGGGCATGTACGTCTGCGGCCCCACGGTTTATAATTTTGTACACTTAGGCAACACGCGCACTTTTCTCTCCTTCGATATTATTTCACGTTACCTTCGGTTTCTTGGATACAAAGTTCGTTATGTGAGAAACATCACTGACGTTGGCCATTTGGTTGGCGATGCCGATGAAGGCGAAGATAAAATCGGGAAGAAAGCGCGGCTTGAGCAACTTGAGCCGATGGAAATTGTGAAACGCTACACTGAAGATTTTCAAAACGTGATGCGGCAGTTTAACATTCTTCCTCCCAGCATTGAGCCCTCCGCCACCGGCCACATTGTTGAGCAGATCAACATCACCAAAAAATTAATTGACCTTGGCCTGGCTTACGAAGCAAATGGATCGGTGTACTTCGATGTAAAAAAATACAACTCATCGCATCACTACGGAATTCTATCAGGCAGAAACATCGAAGAATTGATCGAGAGCGGTCGCGAGCTTGACAGCCAAGACGAGAAGCGCGAGAAAATCGATTTTGCGCTTTGGAAAAAAGCCGCACCTGAGCACATCATGCGTTGGCCTTCTCCGTGGGGCGATGGTTTTCCGGGCTGGCACATCGAGTGTACCGTGATGAGCACAAAATATTTGGGCGAAACGTTTGACATTCACGGAGGCGGAATGGATTTGAAATTTCCGCATCACGAATGCGAGATCGCGCAAGCTACCGGAGCGAACGGAAAATCGCCTGTGCGCTTTTGGATTCACAGCAACATGCTCACCGTGAACGGCCAAAAGATGAGCAAATCGCTGGGTAATTCTTTTCTTCCATCTGAATTGTTTACTGGCAGCCATCCACTTCTAGAAAAAGGTTACAGCCCCATGACGGTGCGTTTCTTTATGTTGCAATCGCACTACAGCAGCACACTCGATTTTTCAAACGAAGCTTTGAATGCAGCCGAGAAAGGATTTAAAAAATTGAACAACGCGTTGACGCTCATTAAATCATTAACGCATCCTTCAAAAATAACCAACCAAAATTCGGAGTTAGAAAAAACACTTCTCGACCAGATTGATAAATGCTTTCAAAACATGAGCGATGATTTCAATACAGCTAAAACCTTAGCTGTTCTTTTTGAAATGGCATCGCAAATAAATACATGGGCAAACCAGAAAGAGTCATTGGCACAGGTGAGTGAAGATACATTTGAGAAATTCAAATCCACCTACATCGCCATGATGGAAGAAGTACTCGGCCTGAAAGAAGAAACTTCTGGCAACAATGATTTGTTAGACGGAACGATCAACGTGTTGATTGGCCTCCGCAAAAAAGTGAGAGCCGATAAAAACTTTGCCCTGTCCGATAAAATCCGCGATGACCTAAAGGCCATTGGTATTAAATTGAAAGACGGGAAAGAGGGAGAGATGAGTTATGAAATAGAATAACCTCCACTTGCACACTAGTGCGAAACTTGCAACAAAGAAATGCAACTGCTGAAAAAAATATTCATTTTACCTATTCGTATTTATCAGATCACCATCTCTCCTTATTTAGGTGCACACTGCCGGCACACGCCATCTTGTTCACAATACACTATCGAAGCGATTCAAGAATGGGGCGTGATTAAAGGAATTTGGCTTGGCTCCAAGCGCATTGCCCGCTGCCATCCCTGGGGAACCAGCGGTTATGATCCAGTGCCTAAGAAAAAAGCTGACCATTAAAATCATTCAATACAAGCAAGGTCGTTTCCTTCCACCTAATGGTTGGTAGTCAATCAATTCGATTAACCGGATTCAAAGTCCGTTGAGGATTTTTAAAACTTCTTCCCTACCAACCGCATAATTTTATTCGAATCAGAGAAAATTTCTATTGGATAATCGGGGTTAAATTTTGAATTTGGAATCTTGAACAATTCAGTATGCCATTTCAAATCAAAAAAAATCCTAAGAAGTACGATGTAATCATAGTTGGCTCAGGTGCAGGCGGAGGCATGTCAGCTTATGCGTTGTCGCAAGCTGGACTCAAAGTTTTGTTAATTGAAGCGTCCCCGATGTATGACCCGGCAAAAAATATAATGCAATTGAAGTGGCCTTATGAATCTCCACGAAGAGGAGCAGCCACAACGTCTCGATATTTTGGCGACTTTGATGCAGCCTATGGTGGCTGGCAGTTGGATGGCGAGCCTTACACTCACAAAGACGGAACAAAGTTTGATTGGTTTAGGTCGCGTATGTTAGGCGGGCGCACCAACCACTGGGGAAGAATTTCGTTGCGCTTCGGACCCAAAGATTTTAAACATAAAAGCATTGATGGCCTCGGTGAAGATTGGCCAATTGGGTACGATGACATTGCTCCTTATTATGATAAGGTGGATCAGTTAATTGGCGTATTTGGTTCGAAAGAAAATTTACCCAACGATCCTGACAGTATTTATTTACCTCCACCAAAGCCACGATTGCATGAACTCTTTATTAAGGAAGCAGGAAAAAAATTAAACATCCCGGTAATACCGGCAAGGCTTTCTATTCTTACTCGGCCATTGCCAAACAATAAAGATCGTGGTGCATGCTTCTTCTGTTCGCAATGCAACAGAGGCTGTACGGTGTACGGAGATTTTTCTTCTTCATC
>DPLR01000483.1 GCA_003541895.1 Cytophagales bacterium
ATGGATTTGGACAAAGGATATTCTATGACATGTAACGGAGAATTTGAAAATCAAGTGCGTGCAACAGCTCGTCTTCAATTGGTAGTTCCTATCTGCGTTGGATTGATTTACATGTGGTTATTCTTCATGTTTAACTCACCAAAAGATGCTGGTATGGTTTTGATGAATGTGCCTTTCGCATTGATCGGTGGTATTCTCGGTTTGTATTTTACCGGAATCAACTTCAGTATTTCAGCCGGTGTAGGTTTTATAGCACTCTTCGGGGTTTGTGTGCAGAACGGAGTTATTCTGGTTTCTGTGTTCAATAAAAATCGCGATTTGGGTTTGCATCTGGATGAGGCTATTCATGAAGGGGCAATGTCACGCCTTCGCCCTGTGGTGATGACTGCTTTAATGGCTGGCCTCGGCTTAATGCCGGCAGCGTTATCAAACGGTATTGGCTCTGAGACTCAAAAGCCGCTTGCGGTAGTTGTGATCAGTGGATTAATATCAGCAACTATTTTAACGCTTTTGATTTTGCCTGCGATTTATAAACTGCTTAATCAAAATCGATTTAAGTCATTGCATAAACATCCATCCGTTCAATGATAAAACTGAAAAAAATACGTAGGAGTTAAACCACGAAGTAGGCTAATCCTCTATTCGAACTTTGCCGTTGTTGAAAACAGCAACGGCTTTTCCTTTCAATTCTTTACCTAACCAAGGAGAGTTTTTTGATTTGGATAGATTCTCTTCGGAAGAAAATTTCCATTCGCGATTGGGATCGAAAAGTGTGAGGTTAGCTTTTTCGTCCATATCAATTTTGGGAATTTCAAGGCCCAGCAATTGACGCGGAGCTTCGGCTACTTTCAAAACCAAATCTTCCACTTTCACTTCTTTTCCGATCGAGGTCAAATGCGAGGCAAAAGTCTGTAAATTGATCATCCCGAATTCGGCATGATCGAACTCAAGAAATTTACTTTCATCATCTACTGGTAAATGTGAACTGCAAAGCACGTCAATAGTTCCGTCTTCTAATCCTTTTATGAGCGCATCAGCATCGCTTTGTTCGCGCAGCGGTGGATTGGTTTTAAAGTTGGTGTCAAAGTTTTCTAATTCGTCATCGAGAAATAAGGGCTGGTACGAACTTACATCGCATGTAACGTTCAATCCTTTTTTCTTTGCCGCACGAATCAAGTTCACACTTTTGCCAGAAGAAATCCTTGCAAAGTGCAAACGGCCTCCGGCATACTCCAATAATTTAATATTTCTGCTAACGCAAATTTCCTCGGCAATTCTGGGCATTCCTTTCAGGCCTAGCTTCGTGCTGTTGGGACCTTCGTGCATTTGTCCAAACAGATCGAGCCAAATATCTTCTGGATGATCGATCAATAGGCCATCAAATTTTTGCAGATACTGAAGCGACTTTAGAAAAATGTCGGTATGCCAGATTGATTTTAATCCATCGGTAAAAGCGATAGCACCTGCTTCGTGCAAGTCGATCATGTCAGTTAATTCTTCGCCCTTGCAATTTTTTGTTACTGCTGCCAGCGCATGAATTTGTACTAATCGATTGTTGTTGGCTTGAGTGATGTACGAAACATCGTTCTTCGATTGAACAACAGGTTGAGTATTTGGCAAAACAACGATTTCGGTAAAACCCCCATCGGCAGCGGCCTTTGAAATTGAAGTTAAATCTTCGCGTTGCTCTAGTCCCGGATCGCCAACAAAAGCACCCAAGTCAAGCCAGCCGGCACTCAAAATCATTCCGTTGGCATCAATGGTTTTGTCAGCTTGAAAGTTTTTATCACCTATTTCTGCGATGCGCCCATTAACAATAAGCACATTTTTTTTCTTCAGGTGAAAAGGAGAGGAGGTATTTACAATGCGGGGTGATTGAAGCAGTATTCTCATTTAAGGCCGAAATTTCTCATTTATTTTCGATCATTTCAAAAATCGGATCAAAAGAACTTCACCCAAAAGAAAAATAAGGCTTAACATTAAGGCATATTTCCATAAAGGTTTGCCCAAATACCGTTCCTTTATTTCCTGACTGAAGGACTCAGCATCGGATGCTTTGAAAATGGAAATAGACTTTTTACCCCCCAGTTGAGTCTTGGCTTCCTCTGGAGCCAGTTGCTTTAAAGCCGATTCATTCTTATCGAGGTTGAAGGCCAGAAGAGCAATTGTGTCAGGATTATTTACGGCATGATAAAATCCAGACGTTAAAGAGTACTTGGGCAGTTCCATTAATAATTGACCATTTATGCTTCGTTGCGATGGAATAATTTCTTGGCGCCCCACTAATCGTACGAGCTCTTCCCCCTGAAGACTATCACTTTGAACAGCAATGGTTGAATTTGAAAGTGAATAATACAAAGGTTGCTCTGATTTTTTACCCGAGGCAGCGATTCGGTACATTACAGGAACGAACAATGCATGACTAAAAAAGTCTGTGTACTTTTTCTCCAGCGGACTAGCGAGCAAAAAGGTCTTTTCAAATTGTGATAAAAAAGGTTTGCCATTTTTAAATTGAAGAAGCGAAGATCTGTCGGCTCCCCATTCAATTACTTGGGTAGCATGCGGCATTGCGAGGCCGGATGTCTTTTCTTCAAAAATATTTCTATAAAAAGGATTTTGTAGGTCAGGCGAATTCAATTCAGTTAGTTCACTAGATGGAGATCCTAAGGTTTGAAAAGAAATAATTTTTTGATAGGAGGCTCCATCGCTGTGCAAACCGGGTATGATTAAGAGTGAGCCTCGCCTATTTTTATAAGTAACAAGAGCATCAGCCAGTGCTTCATCCAGTTTATCAATTCCGTTGACAACAACTAAATCTGCAGTCTGTAATAGACTGTAATTAATGTTGGTTGGTGAATAATTTTGAAAGAAGAAAGTTTCTTTGTTACCAAAAACTTTTTCGATGTAAGGGGCGCTTCCCTGCGCTCG
>DPLR01000111.1:0-2807 GCA_003541895.1 Cytophagales bacterium
ACGGCTTTTTCAGTTGCTTGAGTTCCCCGTTTTATTCTTAGGTGCCACTCCACAAAATAACCCGGCACTATACACCTTAATGAATTATGCCGACATGGCGTTGGGAACTTGGTACCCCAAAGGCGGCATGCACAAAGTGGTGGAAGCGATGGAGCTTTTAGCAAAAGAAAAGAATGTAAAATTCCAGTATGATCAGCCCATCGATCGGATTAATTTGGTGGGCAATAACATCCGAACAGTTTCGGCCGCACGAAAAGATTTTGCGAGTGATTTTGTTGTCGCTTCGGCCGACTATAATTATGTGGAGCAAAAATTATTGCCACCCACGCACCGCAAGTACAACGAGAGATATAGGAGCAAGAGAACCATGGCTCCTTCGGCTTTGATATTTTTTCTGGGCATCAATAAAAGAATCAAAGGCCTTCTGCATCACACACTTTTCTTCGATATGGATTTCAGTATCCATGCGCGCGAAATTTATGAACAACCTCAGTGGCCAAGTTCTCCTCAATTTTATATTTCTTGCCCATCGAAAACAGATTCTTCTGTAGCACCCGAAGGATGTGAAAACCTGATGATCTTAGTGCCTGTGGCTTCAGGGTTGACAGACACTGAGGAAATACGCGAGCGCTATTTTCAAATGATTATTGAGCGGCTCGAGTTGATTTTGAATGAGTCGATTCAACCGCACATCGTTTTTAAAAGGAGTTATGCGCACAACGATTTTATTCAAGATTATAATTCTTTTGGTGGCAATGCGTATGGTTTAGCAAACACATTGTTGCAAACGGCCAACCTGAAACCATCGATGGTGAATTCAAAAGTAAATAACCTCGTTTACACCGGCCAACTCACCGTTCCTGGTCCTGGAGTGCCGCCCTCTATTATCTCGGGGCAAGTGGCTGCGCAACTCGTCAGTAAAAAATTAAACGCAAAATGAAAATGGAAGAAAATCAAAAAGCATTGTTCGATAAAGTTGGTTTTCAATGTAGTCGCATCACTACACAGCTTTATAGTACTTCATTTTCGTGGGGCATTCGTTGCCTTGATGCTTCCATTCGTAATGGCATCTATTCTATTTACGGCTTCGTGCGGTATGCCGATGAAATAGTTGATACATTTCACCGATACAATCAAAAAGATTTACTCAATCGATTTGAACACGAAACGTACCTCGCGTTAAAAGATGGGATAAGCCTCAACCCAATTTTGAATAGTTTTCAGTGGGCGGTTAGAGAATACAAAATTCAACTTACGCTGATCGATAAATTTTTGCAAAGCATGCGCATGGATTTATCGATGAAAGCACACGATCGTCATTCGTACGATGATTATATTCTCGGCTCGGCCGAAGTCGTGGGATTGATGTGCTTGCATGTATTTTGTAAAGGCGACATAAAAAAATACGAGCAGCTAAAACCAAACGCAATGAAGTTGGGGGCGGCTTTTCAAAAAATAAATTTTTTACGCGACATCAATGACGATTACAACGGTTTGGGCCGAAGCTATTTTCCGGATGTTGATTTAAAAAACTTCAACGAAGACGTGAAAGAAAAAATTATTCGCGAGATAGCTGACGATTTTCACGAGGGATATAAAGGCATTGTGCAACTTCCAACGGAAGCTCGGTTTGGCGTTTACATTGCTTACGTTTATTACCTCGCCTTATTTAAAAAAATAAAAAATACGCCCTCGCGCCTAGTGATGAAAGAACGGATACGAATTCGCAATCGCTATAAAATGGTGTTGTTGATTTCTTCGTTCTTCAAATATCGATTTAATTTAATTTGAACGTGATTAGCTTTAGCCAGTTGTCGTCAATAGCCAAGCATGATACCACTCTCTTTTGGTTCAGGCGGGATTTGCGAATCACTGACAACGCTGGACTTTACCATGCACTGAAAAATGAATCGAAAGTCCTTCCGATTTTTATTTTCGATACTGAAATTTTAAATCAATTAGATGACAAGCACGACAAACGCGTTGATTTTATTCATCAGAGCTTGGCAAAACTGAAAGGTGAATTAGAGCAGTTGGGCTCATCGTTGCTCGTGCTTCATGGCAATCCGGTAGAGATTTATTCTATTCTTCAACCCAAAGCCGTGTATTGCAATCACGATTATGAACCTTATGCCATTGATCGTGATTTTGCAATCAAAGAATCTCTGGCAAAACAGGATATTCCATTTCATTCGTACAAAGACCAGGTGATCTTTGAAAAACTTGAGGTCGTAAAAGATGATGGGTCGCCTTACACCGTGTTTACTCCCTACAGCAAGAAATGGAAAGCGAAGCTGAATAATTTTTATTTGCGCAGTTATCTTACCGAAAAATATTTTTCTAAGCTGATTAAAATAGCTCCGCTTCCTTTTCCTACACTCGAAGAAATCGGTTTTGAAAAAACGAATGCGGTTTTCCCTGAGCGAAAAATTCAATTGAAAATTATTGAAAGCTATCACGATACACGCAACTATCCTGCGGTGAACGGAACAAGCAGGTTGAGTGTGCATTTGCGGTTTGGGACTATGAGCATTCGGAAATTAGCTTCTATCGCTTCTCAAAAAAATGAAACTTGGCTCAACGAATTGATTTGGCGCGATTTCTATCACATGATCTTGTGGCATTTTCCGCAGGTAGTAACGCAACCATTTAAACCTGCGTATGGATTTGTTGAGTGGCGAAACAATGAATCAGAGTTTCAAGCGTGGTGCGAAGGGAAAACGGGTTACCCTATTGTTGATGCGGGCATGCGCGAGTTGAATGAAACAGGTTACATGCACAACCGCGTGCGCATGATCGTCGCGTCG
>DPLR01000111.1:3039-3396 GCA_003541895.1 Cytophagales bacterium
ACAACCGCGTGCGCATGATCGTGGCAAGTTTTCTTACGAAACATTTGCTCATCGACTGGCGCTGGGGTGAAGCTTACTTTGCTAAAAAATTATTAGATTTTGATTTGGCCGCCAACAATGGTGGATGGCAATGGGCTGCGGGTAGTGGCTGCGATGCTGCTCCGTATTTTCGGGTGTTTAACCCAGCACTCCAAACCGAAAAATTTGATCCTAAATTGGAATACATCACGAAGTGGGTTCCAGAAGTAAATTCATCATCGTATCCTAAGCCGATCGTTGATCATTCACTGGCGCGCGAACGCGTTTTGAAAGCCTATAAAAAAGCACTTGAAGTAACGGCATGACATCGCCACGAAA
>DPLR01000683.1 GCA_003541895.1 Cytophagales bacterium
ATCGATTGTAGTTTTCATAATTCTCCTGCGATTCTTTAAAGGATATGCAAAAGTATTTGATCTGGTTTTAATCGAGAGGCAAAACAAGAGTGCTTCACCGTTCCAGAGCGGGACTTAGTCAGCCCCAAGTTCCGATTAAACGACCATTGGATGGATTAATCGAATAAATTCAATTTTTTTAAAAGGCGAAATTCAATTTAAAAACGAAGATTATTTTTTGGTCATTTAGTGTATTTCAAATCTAAAAATCGAATCAGAATTACGCGACTCATTTTCAATTAAATCTCAACCGAGCGAGGGTGAATTATTTAAGTAGCTATCGATCTCCACAAAAATTCGTCTTAACAAACTTTTGATTCCATTGTATAGCGATGTTGCCTCTTCAGAATTGGTACGTTCAGCAGCCTGTTCGAGATTGCCTACCAATAAAGTCAATGCATCGGCTCCAATGTAAGCACCAGACGGCTTCATCTTATGAGCAATTTTTTTCATTGAGAGAAAATCATGCGAGGCTAATCCATGTTCCATTTGACTCAGAAATACAATTGATTCATCGCGAAATGCCAATAGCATTGCTTTAACGAATGAGGTATTGTCTCCTGAAATATCTTGGAGATATTGTATGTTGATTAGTGATTTTTTTGAAGATGAAGTTTGCAATAAAAAAACCTCCCCCGAATGTGTGATTTTGGTTTTTGTGTTATTCGTTTTCATTTGGTTGTCTTTTATGGTTAGAGAATATTAAGTTTTGAAATGAACTCATTACGGTAAGATTCGCCAATAGGCACAAGTTTTTTACCAATTTGAATTTGTGATTCTTCAATCAATTCTATTTTATCGATGCGAATAATAAATGACCGACGAACTCTGGCGAATGCATCATTCGGTAGCTTGGCTTCAACTGCCTTCATCGTAGAGTGAACGATATACCTAGTCTTCTCCGTAAAAAAATTCACGTAATCACCATAGGCTTCAACCCAAAGCACTTCACTTAAATTGATGCTTATGATCTGATCCTTAACGCGAATAAATATTGGGCCAACAATTTTAGGCTTAGTCTTTTTGCTCATCCCAACGTCAACCAATTTTTCCACTTCATGCCATAGAAAATTGATCAGAGGTGGAGGCTGAACTGAATTTTCTTCGGTGCGATTTGATTTTTCATCTGAATTATCAGGAGCACCTTTTAACTCTGTTACTTCAGAAGACGTGTTGATGTGGCTGACCGTCATTGGCAGTAAGGGCTCAGTCATAAGTTTTTTTTGTATTGCCATATCTCTTGCTGTTTTGATGAGTCAAAAGTGCAAGACAAGCCAATGGAAAACATCAGTGAAATGATGATTTACAGAAATCAGAAAAATCCTGATACCCCTCAATTTTGAACCAAATTGGGGCTTTTGTGTAAGAATATTATACTGGCCGACTATGGGTTAAAGAATAATGCCCTCTTCGAATGGCATAGCTACGAACAACAAACGCGGAAAGCACAGATTAAAATTTATTTTTCTTAAAGACTCAACCATGTTTTCATTGGTTTATTTCTACGCAAAAGTTGTTAGTTCCTGCACATAAAAAAAAGTCTTAGTCGACAGATTAGGTCAGCTCATCGAAAAAGAAATTTTCTGCCTTCATTCCCTTTACATCTAAACAACGCCTGCTTACATCAAGAAATAACAAGGCAAAGGCTTAACAATTTTGCATAGGCAAAGCCAAGGCAAGGCTGCTGATTCATTACATTTTAACTATTTTGTCGGAAGGTATTCGTTTGGCTTTCCTATTTTTGTGTGATGAGTAGATTCACATTTCTATTTTTTGTTGTGCTTTTGGTGAGCGCACAAAAAATTTCTGCACAAAAAATATTCATGTACAAAACGTTTGGTGGTGTGATCTATATGCTGAACGACACTTCAGAACTCAGCACCAAGCAAACCGCTAGCCTTCTGTTTTCTCATGAACAAGCTTATCATAAATTCAAAGTGGCGAGAAGATGGTCAACCGTTTCAGCTGTTACCGGATTTACAGGAGCCGCGATGGTGGCGATCCCGGTGGCAACAATAGCTTTTGGTGAGCGGGCCGATTGGGGTTTTGCCGCAGGCGGTGGTGCCTTAATTGGCATTGGCCTGATTTCAAATTGGATTTTTAAAGGAATCGCTATTGATGCCATTGACTTGTACAATGCTGACTTGCCTCAAAAATCTTCGCGAATAAAACCAGAGTTTCAATTTTATGGAACAGGAGCACGGCTCACGATAAAGTTCTAGAAATTGAAAAAAATATTCTTCAGCATTAACTCAAAGTTTTGAATTTCATTACCGAACTCTCTACGCAAAGCATTCTTATCGTAACGATCGTTGCTCTGTTGCTCGGTATGGCGAAGACGGGTGTACATGGGGCGGGCATGTTGTCCGTGCCATTGCTTGCCATTGCGTTTGGCGGAAAATCATCTAGTGGATTGATGTTGCCCATGCTGTTGGTAGCGGATGTTTTTGGTGTTTGGTATTATCATCGGCATGCTTCCTTTCAAACTTTGAAAATATTATTTCTGTGGGCAC
>DPLR01000564.1 GCA_003541895.1 Cytophagales bacterium
AGGAGAAGCCATTTGCTTTGCCTACGACAATTCTGGCTTTTATACCATCAGCGAAACGCGCATTGCACAGCCGTTAGCTCAGTTAAAATTTTACAAAAGGCTTAAGTAACAAGACCTAAGACGAAAGATAATTCGAATTCTGCCTTCAGTCTTACCAGTTATACCTTAGTTTAGAGCCTTCGATAAAGTTCAGATATACTTTCAATTGTAATCTTCTCTTTCCAATCCGGACCGATAGCGTGCGCCCACATGTGCGGAAGGTTGTACGCCACTTTGGCCATGGCAGTGATTTGGTCATCTGTCCAATCTTTAGCAAGGCGTTGTGGTAAATCGATTTTATGTTTTTCGATCATCGTCTTGAATTCTTTCACACCTTCCGGATAGAAATCGTGAAGGTGATTGAACGCAACACAATTCGCGTAACAATGACGTGTGCCTAATATTTTTGAAAGCCCGTACGACAGTGCATGGCAAACGCCCACTTCAGAATACGTTAAACTCAATCCGCCCATCAGCGAGGCCACCATTAATTTGTCATCATTCTCGGCAGTTTGCCCACTCTTGTCTCCCAGATAAATATCGCGACAAAGTTTCAACGCTTGTTCTGCGTATGAATGCGAGTAGGCATTGTTCAAAGTTCCATTTTCAGATTCAATGCAGTGAATGTAGGTGTCCATGCCTGTGTAGAACCACCAGTTGCGTGGAACACTCGCAATCAAATCCGGATCAAGAACAACTTGGTTGAAGACTGTCCACTCACATTTCAATCCTAATTTTTTTTCAGGGCCTGTGAGTACAGCAGTCATTGAAACTTCAGCGCCCGTTCCTGAAATGGTTGGTACACCTATGTGATAAATGCCCGGCTTCTTGATCAAGTTCAACCCTTGATACAATGTAGATGAGCCTTCGTTGGTAAACATCAGCGAGACAGCCTTTGCAATGTCCATCACCGATCCACCACCAATCCCAATTACGGCCGAAGGAATTCCTTTGGATGCTTTCACGCTGTCGCGGAGGTTATCAATTTGTTCCGTAGTTGGTTCGTGAACATCTACATCGATAAACTTCACGATATCTCCAGGGTGCGCGGGAATTCTTTTTTCTAATTCTTTCCCTTCAAAATAATGATCAACTACAAAGAGCATGAACTTATCGTTGTCATTTCGCTTTTCGTTGAGGATGTCACCGAGTTGGTTAAAACTTCCGCGACCATAAACGGTCTTTTCTATTCCTTTAAAATTTTTGTGCATATAATTTTCTTTCTATTTCTGTAATGCTTCTTTTATCTTTTTTGCTACAGCCTCCAGTTCTTCTTCAGGAGAAATTTTGTGTTCATCAAAGTTTTGTACTTCACCTTTGAATCTTGGGATAACATGTAGATGACTATGGAAAACTGTTTGTCCTGCTGCTTCTCCGGAATTGATCTTGAAGTTGAATGCTTCACATTTAATATCCGTCTTTCTAATAGCAAGAGCAATTTTCCGGCCTATACTAAGCATTTGACTCGCAGTCGAGTCAGCTACTTCCGTAAGTTCTTTTGAATGTATTATTGGAATCACCAAAACGTGTCCTGGATTTTGTGGTCCATGACTCATGAAGGCAACGATCAAGTTGTCCCGATAAACTACTTGGTTCGCTTGACGAGTGCCTTTTGCAATTTCACAAAATACACAAGGTTTCGACTGACCCTGACAAATCGTGCCTAATAATGTTACGACAGAAACAATGAGTAAGTTCCGCATAAAATATTTATGCATGAACCGCCATCGCCTTTTCTACACAAGCACCAATCTTTTTAGCCAAGGCTTTCACTTCATCGGGTGTCCATGTGCAGCGGATGCCGAATGAAATCAATCGGCCAACTACTTCTTGCGATTTTGGCAACTGTAGATTTTTATAATCTTGTGGCGCGCCTAATATGTGAATTGGAAGTTTTGCAGCTACATTCAAATTCTTGATGTGATCCCATTGGTTGATGAAATGGTACATGTTCAAAAACCAATAATTAAATCCGGCTACACCTGCTTTGTTGAATTCATCAACTACACGTTTTGCAGATTCAGTGTCCGGCAAAAACATGTTTAAGAAGGTAGCAGAATCTCCGGCAGGGTCAGGAAGTTTACTGAAACTGATTCCGTGAACTTTGCTGAGTTCGTCCATCAATATTTTTTTGTGCTCGCGGTTCTTCTCTAAAATGTAGGGCACCTTGCGTGCCTGCGCGAGACCAATGGCAGCACTCAACTCACCGATGCGATAATTGTAGCCGAGGATCGGGTGAGGTTCCATTCCTCTATTGTTGCCAACATGACTATGGCCGTGGTCAGAGTAGCAATCGGCATTTTTATAAACTTGTTCATCGTTGGTCACCATTACACCGCCTTCACCACACGTAGCGATCTTAAAGAAGTCGAACGAGTAACAACCAGACTTGCCCATCAGCCCAACCGATGTTCCTTTGTAGGAAGCAGCAAATGCCTGACCTGCATCTTCTACTAACGTGAGATTATGTTCTTTGCATACGGCAAGGATTTCATCCATCTGCCCCATGCCACCGCACATGTGCACGAGCAACACTGCTTTTGTTTTGGGAGTGATGGCTGCCTTGATTCCTTTGGCGCTCAAGCAAAGTGTCTCATCAATTTCAGCAAACACGGGCAGTGCACCTGCAAACAACACCGCCTCAACAGAAGCAATGAAAGTAAACGGAGGCACGATTACTTCATCGCCTGCGCCAATGCCTGCACTGGCGAGTGCACAAGCCACGGCCGTAGAGCCACTGCTCACCGCGTGGGCATATTTTGCGCCCAATAATTTTTTTACTTCGTTTTCGAATTCGCGTGCTTTCCAAATGTCGTTGCGTTGTGCGTCATGGTTATAACGAAAGAGGATGCCTGTTTCAAGTACATCGTTGATTTCTTTCTTTTCTTCTTTTCCAAATAATTCGGTGCCTGGCATATCAATTCAATATTTAAGATTCAAAAATTAAAGTTTAAAGATCACCTCCAAAGCGCTTGCTATGGAGACTGCAAAAATACGAAAATTCATAGTTGATAGTTGCGCAATAACGCTCTTCCTTTTCGAGCCCTGAACTACTCTTGCTTGCTAATTCGTGCAAGTATGGGGTAATTGAAAATGACCAATGCCACTCCAATAATGCCGTAGCCTATCACTTGTATTGTGTTGGCGCTTTCATGAATTATAAGAAATGCGATGGCGAAGTTCATGAGTGGGTTGATATACATCAGTATGCCAATGGTAGCAGCGTTGATCCGGTTGAGTGCATAAAGATTTAAAAAAAGTGGAAACACCGTAAACGCAATGGCGATGGCGAACACGATCGTATAAAATCGCAAATCAAATTTGGGCTCGGTCATCAATTGGTTGAAAAAAAGGTTGAGCAACACAAATGAAAAAAGAAACTGTACGGCCAACACAATCATTAGGTTAAAACCCTGACTCTTCC
>DPLR01000583.1 GCA_003541895.1 Cytophagales bacterium
AATTTATTAAAGCCACACTGCTAAAAAATTGGTATTGGCTGGCAGCCTTCAGTTTTGCCGGAATGGTTGGTGGCTATGCGTATAATAAAGTAGTGCTGCCCTACTACAGAATATCAACCACGGTGCTCGTTCATGATGAATCAAAGACTACTGACCTAAACAATATTTATCGCCAGTTAAGCACGATTCAAGGGGGGCCTGCTATTCAAGATGAAGTTGGCGTGCTTCAGTCATACAACCTGAGTTTGCAAACGGTTAAATATTTTAACTGGAGATATTCATGGTATCAAAAAAGATTCATCGGCAAACGAGATCTTTACAAAAACGATCCGCTCACGTTAGTATTGCCTTCTGATTTTATTCAGCTTGAAAACGTTCCGATCCACATCAAAATTATTTCAAAAACGAAATACGAAATTTCTTGTGATGAGAAAATAAGAATTGGAGGGTGGTCAAAGCATATTCAATTTCACAAAGAACAAACACTGGGCGAGGCTTTCAAGAACGAATTTTTTCAATTCACAATCTCGGCAAAAACAGGGGTAGCTCCTCAAGAGGATGAAGAGTACGTTTTAATTTTTAATGACCTCAGCCGCATGGCCTTGGCTTACAAAGAAAAGCTGGTGGTAAAAGCGCTCAGTGCCATTGACCCAACGATCAACTCAAATATGATTACATTAGAACTCAAAACGAATCAGCTAGAGAGAGACGTTGATTTTCTTGATCAGCTGAGTAAAATGTACATTCAATACGGACTCGAGAAAAAAAATCGAAAGGCAAGCAACACCATTACATTTATTGACAACCAGATTGCAGGTGTAAATTATTCATTGCAAAGTGCGGGAAATATGTTCACCAATTTCCGAGCTGAAAACCGAACCGTAGATCTTGGTAGAGAAGCTAGTCTTGTTGTAGAAAACCTAAAGAAGGTCGAGGCCGATCGGGCTAATCTGGATTTGAGATTAGAATCGTTTAATAACTTAAAGTATTACCTGGAAAACCGTGATCAAAATAAGGATCTCGTTTTTCCATCCATTGAACAACTAACAGATCCTGCCTTGATCGAAACGGTAAAGAAACTCAATGGTCTTTACAGTAACCGCGAAGTTTTATCGTATACCGTTCAAGAAAAAAACCCAGTGCTGGTTTCGCTCAACAATGAAATCAGGTTTACACAAAAAAGTCTTTTAGAAAACATAGAAAGCCTAATCTCTAACGCTAAGCTTGAGCAAAAAACATTGGACGACCAACAGGCTAGAATAAATTCTGAACTCTCAAAACTGCCCAAGACCGAGCAGAATTTAATTGGCATCAAACGAAATTTCGATTTGAACAATGAGCTTTATACGTTCTTATTGCAACGCAGAGCCGAGGCTGAAATCACTCGCGCATCTAACACACCTGATGCTACCGTGCTCGATCCGGTTGACCAAGACATAGCCATTATTTTAGGTCCGATTCTTTGGCTCGATTTAGCGGTAGGTTTTGCGGTAGGTTTGCTTGGCGCATTGGGTCTTATCATTTTAAAAGAAGCTGCAACCAATACAGTTTCTGATGCTGATGAAGTTGCCCGCTTGCTCGATGTAGCAACGATTGGTTCGATTTCACACAACCGCTATAAAACAGAACGTCCAACCATTGACTTTCCGCGTTCATCCATTGCAGAGTCGTTTAGAGGAATCAGAGGTAATCTTGAATTTCTATTCAACGATTCTCCTCGAAAAGTACTGGCCATTCACTCATACATGCCAGGCGAGGGTAAATCATTTGTTGCGTTTAATATTGCTGTAATCTTTGCGATGAACAATAAAAAAGTTTTGTTGGTAGATGGAGATTTAAGGAAACCCCGGTTGCACTTGATGTTAAAGCAAGAGAATACAACTGGGTTAAGTTTGCTTTTAGAAAAGAAAACAAAGGCTGAAGAAATCATTAGGAAAACAGACATTCCGAATTTGAGTTTCGTGCCCTCAGGCCCTGTGCTTCCAAACTCTTCTGAGCTTTTAAGTACGAACCTAATCAAGGATTTCATCCAAGCCGCAAAAGAACAATTTGATTACATCATCTTTGATAATGCGCCCATCGGTGTTGTTTTTGATGGGTCATTGATTGGCCGACATGCCGATATCAATCTTATACTTCTGAGGTTAAATTTCAGTCAGAAGAGTGAAATATCTGCCATCAACAAAATTGGACACGAGGGCATTTTAAAACATGTGGCAATCATTCTCAATGAAATACCACAAGTGGAAGGTTATGGTTATTATTCTGAGGATGGCAAGTCCAAAAAGAGTAAAAAGAAATAACTAGGGCTCTTATGCAATAATTTTCCGCGCATCCGCGTAAAATTATTGTTCCATATTCTTGGGTAATCTCAAGGTTCCACCCCGTTAATAAGTGGAAAAGAAGAGTTAATTTTATCCCCCTTAAAATAGTTTGGCTTAAAAAGTCTGATAACCGGTAACCTTAGGGTAAAATTTAACATTAACCAGAACGAGAACCTTTGTCTATGGCTCATTTCCGTTTTTTTACCATCATTTTTTTTCTTTTTCTGGTTTCGCCTCTTGCATTTAAAGCCTTTGCCCAGACACCAATTCCGGGTCATGCGGCAAGCCTTTCAAATGGAACAGGAGGTGCGCTTTTAAATCAACCCAATTCAATTTTTGTATCCGGAAATTTTGCCTTTGTTGCCAGCACAGCAAGCAATGCCTTAGAGGTTATTGATATAACCGATCCAAGTTTACCAACAAACAAAAGCAATTTAAGCATCACCGATGTTACTTCTGTTTTTGTAAGTGGCACAAACGCATTCATTACGTGCGGAGGTGCTACCAATTCACTCGTGGTTGTTGATATCACTGATCTTTCTTCGCTCGCAATACTTGGAAGTATTTCTGATGGAACGAATGGTGCTTTGCTCTTAAATCCTGTGTCGGTTTATGTTTCCGGGAATTATGCTTATGTGGCGAGTTCCGGCTCAAATGCTTTAGAAATCATTGACATTACGTCTCCTGCCTCTCCACAACATTATGCAAGTATTACAGACGGAACAGCGTTATTGAATTCCCCTAATTCTGTTTTTGTTTCAGGGACCAATGCATTCGTTGCTAGTTACGGAAGCAATGCGCTAGAAATTATTGACGTAACCGACCCGTCCACTCCAACGCATCTCGGTAGTTTAGTTGATGGTAGTGGAGCAGTTTTACAAAATCCAACTTCGGTTTTTGTAGCAGGTAATTTTGCCTATGTTTCTAGTCAGGCAAGCAACGCATTGGAGGTGATTGATATTACCGACCCAACTACACCAACTCATGCGGGGAGTCTTTTGAACGGAACCAACGG